>NZ_JBEYJU010000060.1:0-54747 GCF_040703965.1 Streptomyces sp. NPDC006655
GGTGGCCGCGGCGGCGGCCACAGGTCTCATGGCACTGCTGCGGAGCGAGGCGGCGTCGGAACCGCGCCCGGCCGTGCCGACCACGGCCACCGCACAGCTTGCCGGGACGGGAGTCACCGGGCTCCCGTCCGTCCGCCGTGCCACGGGCGCGTCAGGACCAGGTGGCCACCAGGTAGCAGACTCCGTACGGGGCGCCCTCGTGGAGCAGTTCACCGGCGAGGTCCGCGTGCTCGGCGGCGCCGGCGAGGACCTGCCAGGGCGCACGGCCGGAGACCTTGAGCCGGTGGGCCAGTCCGGCGTCGAGTTCCCTGATCGCCGCCAGGTCGGCCGTGCCGAGCGCCCGGGCGGCCTCGGCGTCGAAGGGGGCGGCGCGCTCGTCGAGGTAACCGGGTGCTTTGAGGGTGCGGCAGGCGCTGGCGTCGCCCATGACCAGCATCGCCACCCGGGCGGCCCGGCCGGCGAGTTCCCGGCCGGTCGCGACGCACCGCTCCGTCTCCAGCGGCTCGCCGACACCGAGCGCCTCGACCGGGGCGCCGGCCCACCCGTACCGCTCCAGCAGCCAGGCTCCGACGGCGAGCGAGCCGGGCAGTTCCCGCTCCCCGCCCGTCCCCTCGCCGGCCCGTCCGCCCGCCGGCCGGCCGGTGGCTCCCAGGTGTACGTCGATCCCGACGCCGTAGCCGCGGAAGGTGCCCCGGCTGCCCTGGGGGAACACGCCGCGACCGGACTGCTCCGCGGGGCCGATGACCAGCAGCAGGTCGGGGCGGGCCGCGGCGAGCACGCCGAGCGCGTCGGCACAGGCGGCGCGGACCGCGTCCAGCTCGGGCGCGGCGCCCGCCGCGACCTCGGGGACGAGGAGCGGCGGGCAGGGGCAGACGGCGGCTGCGGCAAGCATGGACGGCAGCCTACTTCCGGGCGACGCGGCTCAGGCCCCACGTGCGCCCGGTCCGCGCGGTTCAGGCGCCGCCTGCGCTCGCTCCACGGGGTTCAGGCTCCGCCCGTGCCCGGAACCGGCGGTGTCCCCGTCCCCCATCCGGTGGATCTGCCGGCGTTTCTGGCGCAGGACGACGACCCGATACGCGCTCAGTGCGCCGCGCAGCCTCCCGTCGCCGCCGGCAACGGCTCCGGTACCCCGATCTTCGGGAGGCCCAGCATCACACCCGCCGGTCGGGCCGCCTCCGCCGCGTTCCGCTTCTCCCAGGCGTCGCCCGCGCGGGTGCGCCGTACGCCGAGCGTCGGGCCCTCGGCCAGGAGGTGGTGCGGGGCGGCGTAGGTGATCTCGACCGTGACGACGTCGCCGGGGCGGACCTCCTGGTCCGGCTTGGTGAAGTGGACCAGCCGGTTGTCGGGGGCGCGGCCGGAGAGCCGGTGGGTGGCGCCGTCCTTGCGGCCCTCACCCTCGGCGACCATCAGCTCCAGGGTGCGGCCGACCTGCTTCTTGTTCTCGTCCCAGGAGATCTCCTCCTGGAGGGCGACGAGACGCTCGTAACGCGCCTGGACGACCTCCTTGGGGATCTGGCCCTCCATGGTGGCGGCCGGGGTGCCGGGGCGCTTGGAGTACTGGAACGTGAAGGCCTGGGTGAAGCGTGCCTCGCGGACGACGTGCAGGGTCTGCTCGAAGTCCGCCTCGGTCTCGCCGGGGAAGCCCACGATGATGTCGGTGGTGATCGCGGCGTGCGGGATGGCGGCGCGGACCTTCTCGATGATGCCGAGGTAGCGCTCCTGCCGGTAGGAGCGGCGCATGGCCTTCAGGACGGTGTCCGAGCCGGACTGGAGCGGCATGTGGAGCTGGGGCATCACGTTCGGCGTCTCGGCCATGGCGGCGATGACGTCGTCGGTGAAGTCACGGGGGTGCGGGGACGTGAACCGCACCCGCTCCAGGCCCTCGATGGTGCCGCAGGCCCGCAGCAGCTTGCTGAACGCCTCGCGGTCGCCGATGTCGGAGCCGTACGCGTTGACGTTCTGCCCGAGCAGCGTGATCTCGCTGACGCCCTCGGCCACCAGTGCCTCGATCTCGGCGAGGATGTCGCCGGTGCGGCGGTCCTTCTCCTTGCCGCGCAGGGCCGGGACGATGCAGAAGGTGCAGGTGTTGTTGCAGCCGACGGAGATCGAGACCCAGGCGGCGTAGGCGCTCTCGCGCCGGGTCGGCAGGGTGGAGGGGAACGCCTCCAGCGACTCGGCGATCTCGACCTGCGCCTCCTGCTGGACGCGGGCCCGCTCCAGCAGCACCGGCAGCTGGCCGATGTTGTGGGTGCCGAAGACCACGTCGACCCAGGGGGCCTTCTTCACGATGGTGTCGCGGTCCTTCTGCGCGAGGCAGCCGCCGACCGCGATCTGCATCCCGGGCCGGTCCGCCTTCCTCGGCGCGAGCCTGCCGAGGTTGCCGTACAGCCGGTTGTCGGCGTTCTCCCGCACGGCGCACGTGTTGAAGACCACCACGTCGGCGTCCCCGTCCGCCCCCTCGGGCGCGCGCACGTATCCGGCCTCCTCCAGCAGTCCGGACAATCGCTCGGAGTCGTGGACGTTCATCTGGCACCCGTAAGTGCGCACTTCGTAGGTCTTGGGTGCCTGAACGTCCACTACCGGGCTCCGGTCGCTGCTGCTGGTCATGCGTCAAGGGTAGGCGGTCCCGGGCGGGGGGCCGTCCGGGACCGCGGGCCTCGGCCGCGGCCGGCGTCCGGAGCAGCCGGCATGGCGGCTGCCGGCGGCCGCCGACACCAACGGCACCGCCGTCCGGGAGCCGCCGACGTCGGTCCGGAGTCGTCCGGGCCGTCCGTTCCGTCATCTCCGGACGGGCCCGGTCATCTCCGGAAGAGTTCGTTCAGGTCCGACTGCGGGAGCTGGGCTTCGGCGTACGAGAAGGTGCCCCGCTCCGCCAGCTCCCGTGCCGCGCCCAGCAGGTGCGCGTACATCGCCCGCGCGATGCTGCCGCCCACCGTGACCCGGCGCACTCCGAGTTCACGCAGTTCGGCCAGCGACAGGTCGCCGCCCGTCAGCCCCATGACCACGTTCAGCGGCCCGTCGATCTCCTTCACCAGGGTGCCGATCGTCGCCGCGTCGGCCGCGCCCGGCACGAACGCGCAGTCCGCGCCCGCCGCGAGGTAGGCGTTGGCCCGGCGGACGGCCTCCGCGAGCGGGCCGCCGGTCAGCAGCACGTCGGTGCGGCCGACCAGGACGAACGGCTCGCCGGCCGCGTCGACGACCTGGCGCGCGGCACGGATGCGGTCGGCCGAGAGTTCCGGGTCGTACAGCGGGCGGGAGCGGTCGCCGGTGAAGTCCTCGATGTTGCCGCCCGCGGCCCCGGCCCCCAGGGTCAGCGCGATCGTCTCGGCCACGGTGTCGGGCGCCTGGCCGAAGCCGTCCTCCAGGTCCGCGCTCACCGGGACGCGCAGCTCCGCGGCGATCTCACCGATGCGGCCCATCATCGTGTCGCGGTCGACCCGGTCGCCGCCGTAGGCATGGTCCGGGCGGCCCAGGGAGAAGGCCACGCCCGCGCTGGTGGTGGCCACGGCCGGGAACCCGGCCGACTCCAGGACACGGGCGCTTCCCGCGTCCCAGGCGTTGGGCAGCAGGAAGCAGCCCTCCCGGTGCAGTTCGACGAAGCGTGCGGCCAGTTCACGGCGTTGGTTGTCCACACCCGCCAGTCTGTCAGCCGGCACTGACACCGCTCCGGCGCCGGACCTGCCGGAGGCACCGACGGCATACTGTCGTGGGCGTCCGGCGTCCGGCGTCCGGCGTCCGGCGTCCGCCCGAACCACTGAGGAGCATCCGTCCCGTGACCTGCCGAGTCGTCCTCGTCGCCCCGGCGATCACTCCTTCGCTGCGGCGGGCCCGCTTCGACGACGGTGACTCGATCGAGAACCCCGGGGCGGTGGCTCTGGCCCTGCCCGCCGCCGGACGCGCGGTCAGCTCGCCCAGCGTGCGCTGCCGTGAGACGGCCGCCGCGCTGGGCCTGGACGCCTCGGTGGAGCCCGCGCTGGCGGGCCTGGACGCCGGGCGCTGGCGGGGGCGGACGCTGGAGGAGGTCGGTGCCGCCGAGCCGCAGGCGCTGGTCCGGTGGCTGTCCGAGCCGGGGGCCGCACCGCACGGGGGTGAATCGGTACGGGAGTTCTGCGCGCGGGTCACCGCGTGGCTGGAGACCGCCGGCGGGACGGCGGGCAGAACCGTCGCCGTGGTCGAGCCGGAGGTGGTCCGGGCCGTGGTGCTGCACGCGCTGGGGGCGCCCGAGACCGCGTTCTGGCGCGTGGACGTGCCGCCGCTGACGGCGACGGAGGTCACGGGCGGCCCCGGCCGCTGGAACGTACGGCTCGGCCAGGTCGGCGGCCGGCCTTAGGGCGTGTTGCGGTCAGTGCTGGTCGGCCGGGGTCCAGCCCTGGCTGCGCAGCACCGCCGAGACGTCCGGGGCCCGGTAGTGCTCGCCCTTGAGGACCTTGCCGTCGGCCCGTCGGGCGACCTGCCCGTCCGGGCCCAGCTTGCTCATGTTCGAACGGTGGATCTCGGCGAGCACCGCGTCGAGGTCGATCCCGTGCACCAGTGCCGTGCCGTACGCCACGTAGACGACGTCGGCCAGTTCGTGCGCGAGCCGGTCCAGCGGTCCGCCGACCGCGACCTCGGCGACCTCCGCAGCTTCCTCGGCGAGCAGCTCCCCCCGGTGCGCGGCCAGTTCGGGAGACACCTCGGTCGGAGTGGTGCGGGCGTCCAGGCCGAAGGCGCGGTGGAACTCCCTGACGAGCCGGGCGGGCGAGGCGCCGGTCGGAGTGTCGGCCGGGGTGTGGCTGGTCATGCGGACGACTCTAGCGTCCGCCTCTGACAGTCCCGGTCCGCCGCCGGTTCCCTGGCCGCCGTCAGGTCACCGGTTCCCGCGGGCCTGGTCAGGACGGTGGCCGGCTGGCAGGATCGCCCGCATGTCCAAGGTGTTCCCCCGTATCGGCAGGCGCCGCGCGCTCCAGGGCGCGGCCGCCGGCGCCGTCGTGTTCGGGCTGCTGCTGTGGTGGCTGCTGCCGCTCGGCGAGGAGCCACCGACCGGGACGATCACCTTCAGCACCGGCACCCTGGCAGGGGTCTACCAGGACTACGGCGAGCGGCTGCGCACCGAGCTGGGCAAGGACATGCCCCGGCTGAAGGTGAAACTGGTGCAGAGCGCCGGCTCGTACGAGAACGTACGCCGAGTGGCCACCGGCCAGGCCGACTTCACCATCGCGGCGGCCGACGCGGTGAAGACGTACGAACTGAACGACGGCAGGGGCGCCGGCCGGCTGCGCGGCGTGGCAAGGCTCTACGACGACTACGTCCAGCTCGTCGTGGCGCGTGACTCGGGCATCACCGACGTCGCGCAACTGCGGCACAGGCGGGTCGCGATCGGACTGCCCAACTCCGGTGTACGGCTCATCGCCAACCGGGTGCTCAAGGCCGCCGGCATCGATCCGGCGAAGGACATCGTCCCGGTGTCCGACGGCATAGACACCGGCCCCGAACAGCTGCGGCAGGGAAAGATCGACGCGTTCTTCTGGTCGGGCGGGCTGCCGACCAAGGGACTCGTGGACCTCGCGAAGCGGTTCCCGTTCACGTTCGTCCCGATCGACGGGAACCTCGTCACCAGGCTGCACTCCGAGGGCGAGGCCGCGCTCTACTACCGGGCGACCAACATGCCCGAGTCGGCCTACCCGTCCGTGCAGGAGAACACCCCGGTGGCGACGATCGCGGTGTCCAACGTCCTGATCACCCGCAAGGACATGGACCCGCGCCTCACGGAGTGGGTGACCCGCACGGTGATCAAGAGCCGGGACGACATCGGCAACCACGTCCACTCCGCCCAACTGGTGGACCTGCGGACCGCGATCTACACGGACCCGCTGCCCCTGCAGGAGGGCGCACGCCGCTACTACCGCTCGGTGAAACCCTGAGGGGAGCGCCCCGGCGCTCTCGGGGCCGTGGGGCTGCGTCCGACGTGCGCCTCACTCCGCCCGCGGCACCGAAACGGTCACCCGCAGCCCCCGTGGCTCGTGGTGCTCGTACGACAGCGAACCCCCGCCTGCCGCGAGCAGCGCCCGGGTGATCGACAGCCCCAGCCCCGACCCCTTCACGTTCTGGTGCCGTCCGCTGCGCCAGAACCGGTCCCCCACGCGCGCGAGTTCCTCGTCGGTGAGCCCTGGCCCCGTGTCGGTGACCACGACCTTCGCGGCCCCGCCGTCGACGGCCACGGCGACCTCGACCACGCCTCCCTCCGGCGTGAACTTCACCGCGTTGTCGATCACCGCGTCCAGTGCGCTGGACAGCGTGACGGGGTCGGCCCACCCGGTGGCCGGCGGGCAGTCACCGGCCAGCCGGACGCCCTTCGCCGCGGCGGCCGGCGCCCACGCGGCGACCCGCTCCCGGGTCAGTTGCCCCACGTCGGTCAGCATCAGGTCCGCCTCGGCGTGCTCGGCCAGCGCCAGGTCGAGCAGGTCATCCAGGACCTGGGCGAGCCGTTTGCCCTCGGTGCGGACGGAGGCGATCTCCTCGTTGTCCTCGGGGAGTTCGAGGGCGAGCAGTTCGATGCGGAGCAGCAGTGCGGCGAGTGGGTTGCGCAGTTGGTGGGACGCGTCGGCGACGAACGCCCGCTGCTGTTCCAGCACGTCCTCGACGTTGTCCGCCATCTCGTTGAACGCCCGGGCCAGCCGTCTGAGTTCCGGCGGGCCGCCGGCCGCCGCGACCCGGGACTTCAGCCGTCCGCTGGCGATCGCGTGGGTGGTGGCGTCCAGGATCCGTACCGGTCGCAGCACCCAGCCGGTCAGCCTGAGCGCGGCGCCGAGGGCGAGCAGCATCGCGGCGAACTCGCCGGCGCCGATGAACAGCCAGCCGCGCAGGGTGCGCGAGCGCATCGGGCCGGTGGGCGAGTCGGTGACCACGACGGCGACGACGTCGCCGTCCCGGATGACCGGGGAGGCCACCACCAGCCGGGTGCGCTGCCAGGGCCACACCTGCGCGGGGTCGTGGCTGCGACGGCTGAGCAGCGCCTCGTCGAACGCTTCCCTGACCTCGCCCGTCGTCGGCAGCACCCAGTCGTCGGGGGCGTTGGCCATGGAGGACGCGTTGCGGTAGAAGACGCCCGCGCGGATGCCGTAGACGCCGTAGTAGCTGGCGAGTTCGCGGCGCAGGGTCTCCAGCCGGTCGTCGGTGCGCATGGGGCGGGCGGTGGTGGGCGCGTCGGTGACGAACTGGGCCAGGGCCGCGAACCGCGCGGTGTCGTCGATCCGGTCGACGACGACCTTCTGCTGCTGGGCGGAGGCGGTGCTGACGGCGAGTGGGACGCCGAGCGCGAGCAGCACGGCCGCCAGCAGGACGATGAGCAGCGGGAGGAGACGTGTGCGCACCGGTCCCCGCTATGCGGCCGGGGCGACGAGCCGGTAGCCGACGCCGCGTACCGTCTCGATGAGGGCGGGCATGCGCAGCTTGGCGCGCAGGGAGGCGACATGGACCTCCAGGGTGCGACCGGTCCCCTCCCAGCTGGTGCGCCACACCTCGCTGATGATCTGCTCCCGGCGGAACACCACGCCGGGCCGCTGGGCGAGCAGTGCCAGCAGGTCGAACTCCTTGCGGGTGAGCTGGACGACCGTGCCGTCCACGCTGACCTGGCGGGTGGGCAGTTCGATACGGACCGGGCCGAGCCGCAGCGCGCTGTCGCCGTCGCCGTCGGCCTGACTCTCGTCGTGATGGGTGCGCCGGCTGACGGCGTGGATCCGGGCGAGCAGTTCCCCGGTGTCGTACGGCTTCACCACGTAGTCGTCGGCGCCGAGGTTGAGGCCGTGGATGCGGGAGCGGACGTCGGAGCGGGCGGTCACCATGATCACCGGGGTGCCGGTGCGCTTGCGGATCTTGCCGCAGACCTCGTAGCCGTCCTGGTCGGGCAGGCCGAGGTCGAGCAGGACGACGTCGTAGGCGTCGCTGTCGGGTACGAGGGCCTTGAGCGCCTCCTCGCCGCTGCGCGCGTGGGTGACGGAGAATCCGTGCCGGGCCAGGACCGCGGAGAGTGCGGCGGCGACGTGGTTGTCGTCCTCGACGAGCAGCAGTCTCATCCCGGCCCCCTCCGGCTGCAGTGAACGTACCCGCACGCGTGCGTGCATCAGGGCAGTCACGCTGATGGACGCGGGCGGCGTCAAGTGGGTTCCGGCGGTGGGCGGGTTCCGTTACGCGGCCGATATACGGCCGGGTCGACCCTGCTACGACATGTGTCCGAATGCTATCGGATCGTGATGCTCAGATCTCGCTCAGATGTAATGACGCTGGTCATGCGCCCTCATTACATTCCTCCGAAACCGAGGAGGACGGAGCCCGATAGCGATGACCGAAGTATCGGTGGCCGAGGAAGACAAGGCCGCGACCGGCGAACTGGTCGTCCTGAAGAGCGTCAACAAGCACTTCGGCGCGTTGCACGTGCTCCAGGACATCGAACTGACGATCGATCGCGGTGAGGTCGTCGTGGTGATCGGCCCCTCCGGGTCCGGCAAGTCCACCCTGTGCCGCACCATCAACCGCCTGGAGACCATCGACTCCGGAACGATCACCATCGACGGCAGGCCGCTGCCCCAGGAGGGCAGGGAACTGGCCCGGCTGCGCGCCGACGTCGGCATGGTCTTCCAGTCCTTCAACCTCTTCGCGCACAAGACGGTGCTCGAGAACGTGATGCTCGGGCAGCTCAAGGTCCGCAGAACGGACAAGAAGCAGGCCGAGGAGAAGGCCCGCGCGCTGCTCGACCGGGTCGGCGTGGGCACCCAGGCCGACAAGTACCCCGCACAGCTCTCCGGCGGCCAGCAGCAGCGCGTCGCCATCGCCCGGGCACTGGCGATGGACCCGAAGGTGATGCTCTTCGACGAGCCGACCTCGGCCCTCGACCCCGAGATGATCAACGAGGTCCTGGAGGTCATGCAGCAGCTGGCCCGGGACGGCATGACGATGGTCGTGGTCACCCACGAGATGGGCTTCGCCCGCTCCGCGGCGAACCGGGTGGTCTTCATGGCCGACGGCCGGATCGTCGAAGAGGCCACCCCCGACCAGTTCTTCAGCAACCCGCGCAGCGACCGCGCCAAGGACTTCCTGTCGAAGATCCTGCACCACTGACCCGCACGGCGATCCAGCAACCTCTCATCACTTCTTAAGGACGTTCATCATGCAGCTCCGCAAGGTCACCGCCGTCTCGGCCGCCGTGCTCGCCCTCGCCGTGTCCGCCACCGCGTGCGGCGGCGACAAGAAGGACAGCGGTTCGTCGGGCGGCGACAAGATCAAGGTCGGCATCAAGTACGACCAGCCCGGTCTGGGCCTGCAGAACCCCGACGGCTCCTTCTCGGGCTTCGACGTGGACGTGGCCACGTACGTCGCCGGCCAGCTCGGCTACAAGCCGAACCAGATCGAGTTCGTGCAGACCAAGAGCGCCGACCGGGAGAACGCCCTCGCGCGCGGTGACGTGAAGTTCATCGCGGCCACCTACTCGATCACCGACGAGCGCAAGGCGAAGGTGGACTTCGCCGGCCCGTACCTGCTGGCCCATCAGGACCTGCTGGTCAAGAAGGACTCGACCATCTCCAAGGGCACAGACCTCAACGGCAAGAAGCTGTGTTCCGTGACCGGTTCGACCTCGGCGCAGAACCTCCAGAAGACGATCGCCCCGAAGGCGAACCTCAAGGAGGTCGGCACCTACTCGGAGTGCATCGCGGGCCTGCAGAGCGGCGCCGTCGACGCCGTGACCACGGACGACTCGATCCTCGCGGGCTTCGCTTCGCAGGACAAGTACAAGGGCCAGTTCAAGCTCGCCGGCTTGAAGCTGAGCAACGAGAACTACGGCATCGGCGTCAAGAAGGGCGACTCCGCGACCGTCGACAAGATCAACAAGGCGCTGGAGAAGATGGTCTCCGACGGCTCCTGGCAGAAGGCCGTCGACAAGAACTTCGGCCCGGCCGACTACAAGAACGAGCCCGCCCCGAAGGTCGGCGTCATCGTCAAGTAAGGCGCCACGCACGGCGGAGTCCCGCGCGGATCGCGGGCCTCCGCCGACGCGGGGATCCGGCAGCAGGCCCTCGCACGGTTCCTCGGGCGCGCCGCGGCCACCGCTTCCCCGGCGGCGGCGCGCCATGCCCTCCACGTACGCCACACACCCGGAAGCGCGGGAAATCGTGTTCGACTTTCTTCAAGGCTACGACGTCCTAGGGGCGTTCTGGACGACGGTGGAACTGACCGTCCTCTCCGCCGTCGGCTCCCTGGTCTGGGGCACCCTGCTGGCCGCGATGCGGGTCAGCCCGGTCCCGCTGATGCGCGGCTTCGGCACCGCCTACGTCAACATCGTCCGGAACATCCCCCTGACGGTCATCATCATCTTCACGTCGCTCGGCCTCGCCGACATCTTCGGCGTCACGCTCGGCACCCAGGACTTCAAGGCCCAGGGCTTCCGCCTCGCGGTGCTCGGTCTGACCGCCTACACCGCGGCCTTCGTCTGCGAGGCACTCCGCTCCGGCATCAACACCGTGCCCGTGGGGCAGGCCGAGGCGGCCCGCGCGATCGGGCTGAACTTCTTCCAGACCCTGCGGATCATCGTGCTGCCGCAGGCCTTCCGCGCGGTGATCGGCCCGCTGGCCAACGTCCTGATCGCGCTCACCAAGAACACCACGGTGGCCGCGGCGATCAGCGTCGCCGAGGCCGCCGCCCTGATGAAGACGATGATCGAGAACGAGGCCCAGACGCTGGCCATCGGCGCGGTCTTCGCCTTCGGTTTCGTGGTCCTGACCCTCCCGACCGGCCTGTTCCTCGGCTGGCTCGCCAAGCGCCTGGCGGTGAAGCGATGAGCTCGGTCCTGTACGACACCCCCGGGCCCCGCGCCAAGCGGCGCAACGCGCTGCTCTCCGTGCTCTTCCTGCTGCTCCTCGCCCTGCTGGTGTGGTGGGTCTGGCAGAAGCTGGACGACAAGGGCCAGCTGAAGTGGGCCCTGTGGCAGCCGTTCACCACCTCCGAGGCGTGGACCACGTATCTGCTGCCGGGCCTCGGCAACACCCTCAAGGCGGCGGCGCTCGCCATGGTGATCGCCCTGCCGCTGGGCGCGCTCTTCGGCATAGCCCGGATGTCCGACCACGCGTGGGTGCGGATCCCGGCGAGCTGGGTCGTGGAGTTCTTCCGCTCCATCCCGGTGCTGCTGCTGATGCTGTTCGCGAACGAGTTCTTCGTTCGCTCCACCGACGTCGGCAGCGACGAGAGGCCGCTGTACGCGGTCGTCACCGGCCTGGTGCTCTACAACGCCTCGGTGCTCGCCGAGGTCGTACGGGCGGGCGTCCTCGCCCTGCCGAAGGGGCAGACCGAGGCGGCGTACGCGATCGGGCTGCGCAAGGGACAGACGATGACCGGCATCCTGCTGCCGCAGGCGGTCACCGTGATGCTGCCCGCCATCGTCAGCCAGCTCGTGGTGATCGTGAAGGACACCGCACTGGGCGGAGTGATGCTCCAGTTCACGGAGCTGCTCACGGCACGCGGCACGCTGGCCGCCAACTACGCCAACGTCATCCCCAGCTTCGTCGTCGTCGCGGTCATCTTCATCCTGCTGAACCTCGCACTCACCACGTTCGCGTCCTGGCTCGAGGCCCGGCTGCGGCGCAGCAAGCGCGGCACCGGCGCGGTCCTGGGCGCCGAGGACGTCGACGACCTGAACGCGGCCGAGGTGGGCGGCGGCTTCGGCTCGGGAGCGTCCGCCTGACGCCCGGTCAACCCACATGACACACCCGAGGGCGGCGGTCGTACGATCGCCGCCCCAGGCGTGCGCGGCCCCGTGACGGGGTCAGCGCGCCCGCCATGCTGACGTGTCCCCGGGTGCGCCGCTTGACCCGCTGGCGCCCAGTCTGTTGCATACGTTCTGTGATCGTGCACCCTGCTCCAACAATCTGTTCATCCATGTCCGCCGGGACTTGCGTACGGGCAGGGGGCGCCGCGCCGTGGACCCGGTGATCATCGTCGGAGCGGGGCCCGTCGGGCTCACGCTCGCCCTGGCGCTGGCCCGTCAGGAAGTGCCGTCCGTCGTGCTGGACGAGGGGCCGGGCAAGGACGAGTCCCGGCCGGCGCGCACCGTGGTGCTGCCCGAGGACACCGCCGCCCTGATGACACGGCTGAGCGGGGCCCCGCTGGACGAGCTGGGGGCCCGCTGGACCGGCTGGCGGTCGATGCGCCGCCGGCAGGTGATGCGCGAGGTGCTCTTCGACGACGCCACCGAGCCGTCACCGCTGCACATCGCCCAGCACGTGCTGACGAACGCCCTGCGCACCGCGATCGCCGACGAACCACTGGTCAAGGTCGCCACCGACAGCCGCCTCGACAGCGTCGAGCAGGAACGCTCCGGCGTCACCGCGCACACCCGTGGCCCCAGGGGCACCTGGTGGCGCGGCAGCTACCTGGTCGGCTGCGACGGACCGCGGTCGACCGTGCGCAAGCTCCTGGACATCCGCTTCCCGGGCCGCACCGCGGTGGAGCGGCACGCGGTCGCCGCGCTGCGCGCGGAACTTCCGTGGCCGGGTCAGGCGTTGCTCCATCGGACACCGCCGTGGCGGATGTCCGGGCCCTCGGCCGGGGAGGTGACCGCCCGCCCCCTCCCGGACGGCGTCTGGCGCCTGGACTGGCTGCTGCCGCCCGGCAAGGACCTGGTGACGCCCGAACTCCTCGTCAACCGGATCCGCGAGACGCTCGCGGGCTGGACGGGCGGCACCACACCGCCGTACGACCTGCTGGACACCGGGGTCCACACCGTGCACCACCGGCTCGCCCGCCGGTGGCGGGTGGGCCGGGTGTTCGTCGCCGGGGACGCGGCCCACCTGCTCGGCGCGCTCGGCACGCACGGGCTGGACGAGGGACTGCGCGACGTCGACAACCTCGCCTGGAAGCTGGCCCCGGCCTGGCACCACGGCCCGCACGAGGCCCTGCTGGACAGCTACCAGACCGAGCGCCGCACGGCGGTCGCGGCCCGGCTGCGCGCCGCCGACCAGGTCCTGCCGGTGCTGCGCGGCGGCGGGGGGTTGCGCGGGTTCGTGCCGGGCGCGTCCCGGGGGCACGACGCGCTCCTCACCGACGGTCACCTGGGACACGGCGCGCTCGGTGCGCCGGGGGCGTACGCCGACTCGCCTCTCGCGCCCCGGCAGCTGGAGCACGAGATCCCGGTCGACACCCCGCCGGGCGCCCCGGTCACCGATGTCCGGGTCACGGCGGAGGACGGGACCTTCGTACCGCTGCGTTCGCGGCTGGGCCGCGGTGCGCTGCTGGTGGTCCTCGTCGCGCCCGGCACGGGGGTGTGGGACCGCAAGCACTGGGTCTCCGCCGGGATCATGCCCCGGCTCGCGGCGGCCGTGACCGCGCTGCCGCACCCGGCCGAGCTGCTGGTCGCCGAGGCCTACCCGGGCGCGCCGGCGCACACCGTGCTGCTCGTGCGCCCCGACGGTCACCTGGTCACGGCCCTCAACGGGGTCCGGCCGGCCGATCTGTACTCGGCCGCCGAGGCGACTCTGGGCGGCAAGGACAAGGACAGGCCGGAACAGGAGAGGACCGAGAGGGAGAGGACGGAGACGGAGGCCGACACCCGGGCCGGTTCCACCGCGCGGTGACCGCGGTCACGCTGCGGTCCACCATGTGACAGTGAGTTGACCGGCCCGCACCGGCATGGTGTACTCCGCATCGTGAACGACACGACTGTGCGCCTGTGGCGGAAGGTCCATGTGGACCTGGTCCGCTATGCGGGCTGCGTGTGTCTTCCGTCCTGCTGACTTCGCATCTCCCTTTCTCTCCGGGCGCCGTCTGCGCCCTGTTCTGCGAACTCTCATCAGGAACGGTGCACGTGTCTGCCTCCCTTCCCTCCTCCGTTTCCGCTTCCGCCGCGCCCCTCGACGCGCCCACCCAGGCGGACCTCCTCGACTTCGTCCGGCGTACGGCCACCGACGCCGAGCTGATCGCCTCACTTCCGCTGGACCCCGAGGGCCGCACCTGGATCCGGCTCGACGGCCCCGGCGGCAGCGAGGCCTGGCTGATCGGCTGGCCGCCCGGCACCGGCACCGGCTGGCACGACCACGCCGAGTCGGTCGGTGCCTTCCTCACGGCGGCCGGTGAGCTCAAGGAGCACTCGCTCGCCACCCGGCTGCCCACCGACGGCTGGCGCACCCTGGAGCTCTCCGAGGGCGTCGACCGCGAGCGCCGGCTGCCGGCCGGAAAGGGCCGCTCGTTCGGGCGCGACCACGTCCACGAGGTGCTCAACGAGTCGACCGAGCACCACGCGATCTCCGTCCACGCCTACTACCCGCCGCTGCCCCGGATCCGCCGCTACAGCCGCAGCGGCCAGGTGCTGCGCCTGGAGCAGGTCGAGCGCCCGGAGGACTGGCAGTGAGCGGCCCGGAAGAGCAACCGCTCGGGATAGACGAGTTGCTGGAGCGGGTACGGACCGGCTACCGGCGCGCCGAGGCGCAGGAGGCGCACGACGAGGCCCAGGTCGGCGAAGCGCTGCTCGTGGACATCCGGTACGCGGCGCTGCGGGAACGCGACGGGCTGATCCCGGGCGCCCTCGTCATCGAGCGCAACGAACTGGAGTGGCGCCTGGACCCCCAGGGCAGTCACAAGATCCCTGAGGCCACCGGTCACGACCTGCGCATCGTCGTGATCTGCAACGAGGGCTACGCCTCCAGCCTGGCCGCCGCCTCCCTGCACCAACTCGGCCTGCACCGCGCGACCGACCTGATCGGCGGCTTCCAGGCCTGGAAGGCCGCGGGGCTCCCGGTCACCCGCTAGCGACCCGACCGCCGTACGCCCGGCCGCACTGCGGTGCCGCCCTACGGTGTTCCGTTCCGGGCGGCGTCCCCGCGGCCCTCGACGAGCACGGCGAGCCCGTCGAGCACACGCCCGAGACCGAACTCCCAGGCATGCGCGGGGCTGTACGCGGCGCCGTGCGCCGAGCCCGCCGCCGTGCCCACCCGCGCGGCGGTGGGGTAGGCACGCGGGTCGAGAACCTTCGCCAGCAGGGGGGCGTTGGCCGCCCACCACTGTTCCTCGTCCATCGCGCTGTCCCGCCGTGCAGCTTGGGCCTCCGCCGCCGACCTGGCGTTGGCCTGGACGAAGGTGAGCAGGAACGTCAGGGCCGCATCCAACTCGACGTCGTCGAGTCCGAGTCCGTCCAGCGCCGACAGTTCGTGTTCGTACTTGGCCATCATCCCCGGGCCCAGCGGCGGCCGCCCGGTGGAGATCGCCGCCGCCCACGGGTGCGCCTCGAACAGCGCCCGGTTCTCCTCCGCGACGGCGGTCAGTCGAGCCCGCCACGGGCGTCCGGCGGTGTCGGTCCGGGGCATCCGGAGGTAGACGGTGTCCAGCATGAGGTCCAGCAGCTCGGCCTTGCCCGGCACATAGGTGTAGAGCGTCATGGGGACCACTCCCAGCTGCTGGGCGACGCGCCGCATGGTCAGCGCGTCCAGGCCCTCGGCGTCCGCCAGTGCGATGGCGACGGCGACCACCCGGTCGACGTCGAGCCGCTGCTGCGGACCGCGCCGCGGGGCGGTGGGGACACGCCAGAGCAGTTCCAGGGAACGGGCCGGATCACCGGCGCTGCTGCGGTGGAGGGACATTCGGACATCCTCCCCCACAATCATCTCTGTACGCAGTACAGTGTACTGCGTACAGAGATGGTTGGATTACCTTCCGGAATCAAGGAGTCCTCGTGTCGATCACCGCCTCCGCCGTGTCCCTGAACGTCGACGACGTCACGGCGTCCAGCGCGTTCCTCATCGACCACTTCGGATTCCGCGAGGAGCTGGCCGCCGACGGTTTCGCCTCCCTGACCCGCGACGACGCGGGGATGAACGTCATCTACCTGCGCAGGGGTCTCGCCTCGCTCCCCGCGGACCAGCGCGAGGACCACGCCGACGGGGTGATCCTCGCCTTCGTGGTCGACAATCTGGAAGCCGAACTGGCCCGCCTGACCGCCGAGGGCGTCACGATCACCATGCCGCTGCGCGAGGAGCCGTGGGGCGAGCGCGCCTTCCAGGTCACCGACCCCAACGGCGTCATCGTCCAACTCGTCGACTGGAACGCCCCCGGCGGCCACTGAGCGACGGGCGGGCCTCGGGCGTGTTGTCGCCCTAGTCCTTCGCCGTCGCCACGATCACCGCCGGCACCCGTAGCGCCACCCGCCCGGGCAGGGCCGCGGCCACCATGGCGAGCAGCGCGGCGGTCGCGACGACGGTCACGTACAGCAACGGCGTGACCGTCGGCGCGGCCCGTCCCGTCATGCCGAGGCTGAACGCGGTCAGTACGGCGAGCGCGATGCCGCTGCCGAGCGCCGTGGCCATTGTCAGCACCGCGAGCACCTCCGTGCGCAGCATCCGCAGCACCTGGCGGCGGGTCGCGCCGGCCAGCCTGAGCAGGGCGAACTCACGGACGCGGTCGGTGACCGACATGGCGAGCGTGTTGACCACGGCGATGGCGGTGAAGACCAGCACCAGCCCCATGGCGAGGTAATTGACCTCGGCGTTGTCCTGCTGCCGGTCGGCCTGGCGGGAGTCCGCCTCGGCTGGCGAAAGAATGTCGAGCCCCGGGAACTCACGGAGCGTAGTCGCGAGTTGTGCTTGTGTACGGGCGGTGCTGACCAGGACGGAGGAGGCGAGCGGGTTGTCCACGTGGTGTGCGACGAGGTCGTGGGCGAAGGTGAGGTCGCCGAAGCCGAGACCCCGGGTGTAGACGGCGGCGACGGTGAGCGTGGCGGGCGTGCCGTCGCCGAGGGTGAGGCGCAGGGTACTGCCGGGCCTCAGGTGGTGCTGTCCGGCGGCCAGCTCGCTGACCGCGACGGTGCGGCCGGTGAGCCGGCTGAGGGAGCCGGCGGTGACCTCGGGGTCCCAGGTGCGGGTGATCCCCTGCGGGGTGACGCCCTGGGCCGGGTACTTGTCGAGTCCGATGCGGACGGTCGTGCGGACCACTTCGGTGACGGCGTCGTGCGGGGCGCGCAACCTCCGTGCCGCCTCGGCCGGTACGCCCGGTCCCCGGGCGGCGACGACCCAGTCGGCGGTGACTCCGGCGCGGCTCTGGGCGCGGGCGGCGTCGGCGAGGGTCGACTGGACGAACAGCACGGTGCAGGTCATGCCGACGAGCAGGGTGAGGGGGGTGACGACGGACGCCATCCGGGCGGCGTTGCCGCGCAGGTTGGCGGTGGCGAGCCGGCCGCCGTGACCGGTGAGGCGCAGGGGGCCGGCGAACAGCAGCGCGGCCGCCCTGACCAGCAGCGGGCCGAGCAGTGCGACGGAGGTGGCGAGGACCACGACGGCGAGGAAGGTGACGGGAGTCGACGCGGGCTCGGTGCGCAGGGAGGTGAGCAGGACGACGAGGGCGGCTCCGCCGGCGAGCAGCAGCAGACCGGCGGTGATCCGTCCCGGGGCGGGCCGGGCGGGCTCGACCCTGGACTCGGCCAGCGCCTCGGTCGGCCGGATCCGGCTGATCCGCCGGGAGGCGATCCGGGCGGCCCCCCAGGCACCGGCCAGGGTCGCGGCGAGGGCGGCGAACGGCGGGAAGACACCGGTGGTGTGCTGAAGCGTGGCGGGTATGGCGCCCAGGGCGACGAACCTGCTCTGCAGCCAGGCCCCGACGGGCAGGCCGAGGAGTGCGCCCAGGGCGCCGGCCAGGGCGCCGACGACCAGCGCCTCCCGACCCAGCAGCCGGCGGATCTGCCCGGGGGTGGCGGCGATGGCGCGCAGCAGGGCGAGTTCGCGGTGGCGTTGCTGGACGGTGAGCGCGAAGGTGCCGACGACCACCAGGATCGCCACGAGCAGCGAGGTACCGCCCATGGCGGCGCCCATGCTGACCAGCCGGACCCTGGCGGCGGCAGCGTCGAGGAACTCCACCGGGCCGCGCGCGTCCCCGGTGGAGACCTGGGCGGTGGTGCCGGCCAGCGCCCGCTTCACGGCCTGCTCCAGCCGGCCCGGGTCGGTGCCCTGCGCGGGCAGCACACCGAAGGCGGTGACCTGCCCGGGGTGCGCGGCCAGTCTGCGGGCCTCGGCAGCGGAGAAGAAGAGGGACGTCTGGTGGCGCACGTCCGTGGCCGGGGCGGCGATTCCGGTGATCCGGTAGGCGCGCGGGCTCTGCGTCGACTGCACGGTGAGCAGGTCGCCGGGCCGCAGCCCGGCACGGGCGGCGAGGTCGCGGTCGACGACCAGGTCGGTGGCGGCCCGCGGGGCGGTACCGGTGACCAGCCGGTACGGGGTGAGCGCGGCGGACTCCCAGGCGTGGCCGTAGGCGGTACGGCCGCCCGTGCCGGCCGGGGTCGAGGGCTGTGCGAGGAAGGTCAGTTCGGGCACGACCCGGGCGACACCGGGCGTGCGGGCGATCCGGGTGGCCAGGTCCGCCGGCAGCCAGGCACGTTCGGCGATGGGTTTCGCCTTGTGCTTGACCTTGGTCTTGCCGTGCTTGTGCTTGACGGTGGTCCGGTGGACGTACTGGTCGGCGGAGACCACGACGGGCGCCGCCGCGTAGCGCTCGGTACGGATCGTGCCGCGCAGTCCGGTGTCGAGGAGGGTGCCGCAGGCCGAGATCAGCGCGGCCGCGCACAGCAGGGCGAGAAAGGCACCGAGGAAGGCGGCCTTGCGGGCGCGGACGGTCTTGAGTGCGTAGCGCAGCATCATGGCGTACACCGTCGTTCACCCGGGGGGTCCAGGGCACTGCGGTGGTCCGGCGTCTTCGCCGGGGGTTACCCCCCCCGTCGGCACGCACCTCCGGGATCCGGCCGCCCGTCAGAAGTCGTCGCCGGCCAGGAACTCCGTGTCCTCGCCCTCCTCTTCCAGGGCCTGCCGGACGACTCTGAGCGCCATGCCCTCGGGATACCCCTTGCGGGCGAGCATGCCGGCGAGGCGGCGGATGCGCCTGTCGCGGTCGAGTCCCCGGGTGGCGCGGAGTTTGCGGGCGACGAGTTCGCGGGCCGTCTCCTCCTCCTGTTCGGAGTCGAGTCGGCCGACGGCGTCGTCGATGAGCGCGGAGTCGACGCCCTTGGTGCGCAGTTCCCTGGCGAGGGCGCGCCGGGCCAGACCCCGGCCGTGGTGCCGGGACTCCACCCAGGCGTCGGCGAACGCGCTGTCGTTGATCAGCCCGACCTCCTCGAACCGCGACAGCACCTCTGCGGCGACGTCGTCCGGGATCTCCCGCTTGCGCAGGGCGTCCGCGAGCTGTTTGCGGGTGCGCGGGGTCCCGGTGAGCAGGCGCAGACAGATCGCCCGCGCCCGCTCCGCCGGGTCCGCTGGGGGCTCCCCCTGCTCGGCCCTCGACGAGGAGGAGGAGCCCCCGTCCTCACCGGACGGTTCCCCGAAGCCGCGCCGACGGCGCGTCCCGGGCTTCCGCGCGCCACGGCCGGGTGTCCCATGACCGCGGTGTCCGTCCGGACCGTCGGATGCGCTCTCACCCCCGTACCCGCCTGTGCCGTGGGCCTCTTCGCCGTCCCCGGTGGAGCCCGGGTGGCCCCCGGTGCCCCTCCCCCGCGGGGCACCGGGGGACGTGTACTCGTGGTCGGCCCAGTCGGTTCGTCGTGTCACGGCGTCAGCTCTTGGCGGCGGTGGCCTTGGGCTTGGTGACCTTGGCGGCGGCCGGGGCGGGCACCGTCTTCGCCGTGTCGTCCGCGGCCGCGGTGGTGACCGCCGCGTCGGCGCCCGGCTCGGCGGCGGGCTCCTCCGGGCGGACCCCTACGCCCAGCTTCTCCTTGATCTTCTTCTCGATCTCGTTGGCCAGGTCGGGGTTGTCCTTGAGGAAGTTGCGGGCGTTCTCCTTGCCCTGGCCGAGCTGGTCGCCCTCGTACGTGTACCAGGCGCCGGCCTTGCGGACGAACCCGTGCTCCACGCCCATGTCGATCAGGCCGCCCTCGCGGCTGATGCCCTGACCGTAGAGGATGTCGAACTCGGCCTGCTTGAAGGGCGGTGCGACCTTGTTCTTGACGACCTTCACACGGGTGCGGTTGCCAACCGCCTCGGTGCCGTCCTTGAGGGTCTCGATGCGGCGGATGTCGATACGCACCGAGGCGTAGAACTTCAGCGCGCGGCCACCGGTCGTGGTCTCCGGGGAGCCGAACATCACGCCGATCTTCTCGCGGAGCTGGTTGATGAAGATCGCGGTGGTCTTGGACTGGTTGAGCGCGCTGGTGATCTTCCGCAGCGCCTGGCTCATCAGACGGGCCTGCAGACCGACGTGGCTGTCGCCCATCTCGCCCTCGATCTCCGCGCGCGGCACGAGCGCGGCGACGGAGTCGATGACGATGAGGTCGAGGGCGCCGGAGCGGACCAGCATGTCCACGATCTCCAGGGCCTGCTCGCCGTTGTCCGGCTGGGAGAGGATCAGGTTGTCGATGTCGACGCCGAGCTTCTTGGCGTACTCGGGGTCGAGGGCGTGCTCCGCGTCCACGAACGCGACCTGGCCGCCGGCCTTCTGGGCGTTGGCCACGGCGTGCAGGGTCAGGGTCGTCTTTCCGGAGGACTCCGGGCCGTAGATCTCCACGACGCGGCCACGCGGCAGGCCGCCGACACCGAGGGCGACGTCGAGCGCGGTCGAGCCGGTCGAGATGACCTCGATGGGCTCCTTCGCCCGCTCGCCCATGCGCATGACGGCGCCCTTGCCGAACTGCCGTTCAATCTGTGCGAGCGCGGCGTCGAGCGCCTTCTCGCGGTCGGTTCCTGCCATGGGTTCCACCCGGTTTGCTTGAGTCGATCGCTTCACGTCAAAGACGCTAACGCCTGCCACTGACAATGCGCCCCGACGTCGGTCCGGCCTGTGGACAACTCGGGGACATATCTGTCGAAACCATGCTGAAATGCCGCTGGATTCCCCGTCGTGAGCCGTGCCGGAGCTTCCATGAGAATGGATGTTCGATTTTCGTGTCAAGCGCACCACACGGCACTCCCGCACTTCCCCGCACGGCACTCACCCGCCCCCCACGGACGGCTTCCGAGGCCCTGTCCCGCCCGCGGCCCGCACTGCCTGGCGAAGGAGTCACCCACTCGTGAGTTTCCGCATGGCCGTGCCCGTCGCGGCGCGATGCTCGAAGAGGCGGCCGGTGGACGGCGCCGCCCTGTGTGCCATGAGTGGGAGAGCGCATGACACGTGAGACGGGACGACGTGGCCTGGACGAGCAGGCCGTGCTGCTGGCTGCGGGACTGGCGGACCTTGCGGTGAGCACCCTGGGTACCGCGTGGGGGATGGTGCGGGGACTGCTGCGGCGCTCGGACGCCGGGGCGCTGGCAGCGGAGGCCGAGCACGATCTCGCCGCACGGGGCCGACTGGTCCTGGACCGGTACACGGCCGTCCCCCCGGCCCATCTGGAGGTCCTCGCCCGGCACGCCCTCGCCCGGCGGGCCGCCCACGATGACTGACCGCTGGGATCCGGGCGCCTTCAAGAGCCGCGTCGACGACGTACTGCGCCGCTTCGTCGCCCAGGAGGCCGATCTGTTCGCGGCGATCGACCCGCTCCTGGCCCCGGTGGCCGAGCAGCTGGAAGCGGCGGTCACGGACGGCAAACGGCTGCGGGCGGCGTTCTGCTACTGGGGCTGGCGCGCGGTCGGCCAGCCGGACAGCGACGCGCTGGTGCGGGCGGCGGCCTCCATGGAGCTGGTGCACGCCGCGGCCGTCGTGCACGACGACCTCATCGACGACAGCCCGCTGCGCCACGGCCGCCCCACCCCGCACATCGCCCTGCGCGCCGCCGTGACGGACCGTCCGCACGCCGACGAGACCGCGCGGTCGCTGGCGATGCTCGTGGGCGATCTGCTGATGTCGCTGGCCGGGCAGCTCTTCGCGACCTGCGGACTGCCCGCCGCCTACCTCGCCCGGGCCCGCCCCCTGTGGTCGATGCTGGCCCGGGACCTGATCGCGGGCGAGTGCCTGGAGATCCTGCGCACCGGGGTCGGTCCGGACACCGCCGCCTCGCTGAAGGTGATCCGTTACAAGACCGCCAAGTACACCGTCGAGCAGCCTCTGTTGATCGGCGGCGCCCTGGCCGGAGCCGGCGAGCGGCTGCGCGCGGGGTTCTCCGCGTACGGGCTGCCGCTGGGTGAGGCGTTCCAGCTCCGCGACGACCTTCTCGGGCTGTTCGGGGCACCGGAACACACAGGCAAGGCCAACGCCGACGACGTGCGCGGCCACCGGCCCACGGCGCTGCTGGCGGAGACCTGGCGGCTCGCCCGCGACGACGACCGGAAGCGGCTGGAGGCGTTGCTCGGCAGCCGTGACCTGGACGCGGAGGGCCTGGACACGGTCCGCGCGGTGATGTGCCGGCTCGGATCACCCGACCGGATCGAGCACATGATCGGCGCGCGGGTCACGGAAGCGCTCGACGCCCTCCACGAACTGGACGTACCCGCTCCGGCCGCCGGCGCGCTGACCGCGCTGGCCCGCTCGGCGACGGTCCGCCGGTCCTGAAGCCCCCGGGGAAGACCTCGAAGACAAGGAGCCCTGCCGTGACCACCCACACCGAGGCCTCGATGGACACCCTGCGGGACGCCGGTGACGAACTCGCCGACGCCACGGTCGCCGCGCTCTTCGAGCGCGGGGAGGTCGGCACGTTCAACACGCTGATGCGCTACGTCTCCACCGCGGGCGCGCCGCTGCCGGGCGGACTGCCCCACGTCGCGCGGGAGTACCTGGAGGCCACCCGGGTCCCGCCGTCCTGGGTGGACTGGGGCGAGATGGAGAAGGCCCGGCTGTTCTTCATCGACAACAACGTGCACATCTCGACCGCGCTGTCCTTCGCCTCCATGCCGGCCTGTTACGTCGTCCCGCGGGTGGCGAAGCTGCTGTCGGCCACCCACGGGCTGAACTACCCCTCCAAGCGCATGGCGGAGACCGGCCAGTTCACCGTCTACCTGATGCGGCCCGACGCCTTCGAGGCCGGCGGGCGTTTCGTCCCCGCCGCCCAGAAGGTGCGTCTGCTGCACGCCTCCATCCGGTACCACCTGGAGCGGGAGGACCGCTGGGACAGCGCGGCACTCGGCACGCCGATCTGCCAGGAGGACATGATCGGCGGTCAGATGTTCTTCTCGCTGCTGGTCCTGGACAGCCTGCACCGGCTCGGCATCCACCTGTCCACGGCGGGCGCGGAGGCGTACTACTACGCGTGGCGGGTGGTGGGCGCCATGCTCGGCGTCGACCAGGACGCCGCCCCCAAGACCCTCGACGAGGCACGCGCCTTCCTCGACCTGTACATGGTCCGGCACATGGGTCCCTCCGAGGAGGGCACGCACCTCACCCGGCAGCTCATCGACCTCTACGAGGAGGTCGTCCCCGGCACCTTCTTCGACCCGATCGTCTCCGCTCTGATCCGCCATCTGGTCGGCGACACCTGCGCCGACTGGCTGGAGGTGCCGCGCACCCCCTGGGACACCGTCGTCAGGGCCGTACCGCATCTCCTCGGGGTCCTGGAGACCATCGAGGACCGCTCCCCGCTGGGCGCCTGGGCCCTGGACCGCCTCGGCCACCTCACCACCGTCCTCGAACTGTCCTCCCTCACCCGTGGCCGGGTCATGCACTACGCCGTCCCCGAACACCTCAGGAAGGACTACGGCGTCCCGGGCGGCGTCCCCCGCGGCCGGCGCTGGACCCCGCCGGCCGCCACGGTCTCCTGACCGCTGCCCGCCCCGCACGGCGTGCGGCGGGTGTCTCGGCCGGACGACGTCCGCGCCGAGCGCCTCCGGCATGCGACCGGCATGCTCCTGCCGGGCCACCTCGTGACCGAGGAGGGAGCCGGCCCCGGGCGCCGCGGTGATCGCGTGCGGGTCGGGCGGTGCTCATGTGCCGAGCGCGGCGGCCCGCGCCGGGCGCGCGGTGCCGCCGACCGCGGGGGCCGTCAGGACGGGCTCTCCTCGGGCTCCTCGGCCGGCCGCTGCCATATCAGCCGCCGCGCGCGCGTGAGCAGCCCCGGTCCGCCCGCGCCGCGGCGGCGGTGCCCCTGCACGCGAGGGTCGTCGGTGACGTCGTACCGCTTCACATAGGCGCCCAGGAAGGCCTGGAGCGTGGCGACCGCCGGGATCGCGATCAGGGCTCCGACGGCGCCGAGGAGCGCGGTGCCCGCGATGACCGACCCGAAGGCGACCGCGGGGTGGATGTCGACGGACTTGGAGGTCAGCTTGGGTTGCAGCATGTAGTTCTCGAACTGCTGGTAGATCACGACGAACACCAGCACCCAGACCGCGTACAGCGGGTTGACGGTGAACGCGATCAGCATCGGCAGCGCGCCCGCGAGGTAGGTGCCGATGGTGGGGATGAACTGCGAGACCAGGCCCACCCAGACGCCCAGCACGGGCGCGTAGGGCACGCCGAGCGCCTCCAGCAGGATGTAGTGGGCGATGCCCGAGATCAGCGCCATCACACCGCGTGAGTACAGGTAGCCGCCGGTCTTGTCGACGGCGATCTCCCAGGCCCGCAGCACCTCGGCCTGCCGGGCGGGCGGCAACACGGAGCACAGGGTGCGGCGCAGTCGGGGCCCGTCGGCGGCGAAGTAGAAGGCGAACAGCCCGATCGTCAGCAGTTGGAACAGCCCGCCGAGCACCTGCCCGGACACGTCGAGCACACCGGCCGCGCTGTTCTGCGCGTACTTGCGCAGCCAGTCGGAGTGCAACAGGCCCTCCTGGACGTCGACCCGTCTCACGTGGGTGTGGAAGGTCTCGTTGACCCAGTTGATGACCGAGTCCAGGTAGTCCGGGAAGCCCTCGACCATCTTGATGATCTGGCCGGCCAGCATCGAGCCGAGCAGGGTGACGAACCCCGCGACGGCGATCGCCAGACCGAGGAAGACCAGGAAGGTGGCGAAGCCACGGCGCATACCGCGCAGGGACATCCAGCTCACCGCGGGTTCGATGGCGAGCGCCAGGAAGAACGCTATAAGGATGTTGATCAACAGGCCGGTGAGCTGGTGGAAGGCCCAGCTGCCCAGCTGGAACGCGGCGATGAGGGCGAGTGCCAGCACCATGGCGCGTGGCAGCCAGCGCGGCATGCGGGCGCCCAGCGGCGCGGCGCCGGGTGCCGGGGAGGCGGCGGGCGGCGTCGTGCCTGCCGGGGATGCGTGCTGGACGGTACGCCCGTCGTCGTCAGTGGGTGCCACGGTGCAAGTCTCGCCGACGCCACCGACAACGCGTGGCCCGTGTCCGATCTGCGTGCACGGTCAGCGCTTCTCCGCCGGAACGTTCATGACCGCGCAGACCACACGCCACACGTCCTTGGCCTCCCAGCCGGAGTCCAGCGCCTCGTGCACGGTCAGTCCGCCGAGTTCCGTCATCACATGATCGCGCGCGAAGGTGTCGGCGTACCCGGACGAACCGAAGTGCTCCGCCATCCGCTGCCAGAAGACCGTCAACCGCATGACACCAGTATCCCGCCCCTGAGAGTGGGCCCTGCCCGGGACAGCTTGCCGAGACCGCTTTCCGCCCTACGGTCTGTCGCATGTCCGAAACCGGAGCTTCCCCACTCCCCCCTACGCCCCCGGCGCGCTCCCCGCTCTTCCGCGCCGAACAGTTCATCTGGCTCACCGCGCGCGTGCTGGAGCAGCGTCTGTTCTCGTACCACTTCCTGAACGGCGGTCCCGACCCGGTGGAGACGGCGCTGGACGCCTACCGCAACGAGGACGGCGGCTACGGCCACGCCCTGGAGCCCGATCTGCGCGGTCCGGTGAGCCAGCCGCTGCACACGGCGCACGCGCTGCGCGTCCTGGACGCGATCGGGCGGTGCGGCGGCCAGCGGGTGGAGCGCGTGTGCCGCTATCTCACGTCCGTCTCCACCGCGGACGGGGCGCTTCCGGCGATCCATCCGAGCCAGCGCGACTATCCGGCGGCACCCTTCGTCCCGGTCGTCGACGACCCGCCCAGTGAGCTCCTCGCCACCGGACCGGTGGTGGGCCTGCTGCACCGCAACGAGGTGTGGCACGCGTGGCTGTTCCGGGCCACGGACTTCTGCTGGGAGGCGGTGGAGTCCCTGGACAAGTCGCACCCCTACGAGGTGGAGGCCGCGGTCGCCTTCCTGGACGCGGTACCCGACCGCCCGCGCGCGGAGGCGGCTGCCGACCGGCTGGGCCGCCTGGTGCGCGAGCACCGGCTGGCCGCGCTGGACCCGGACCGCCTCGACGCGTACCCGGTCGCGCCCGGCTACGCCCCGGGCGAGCACCACTTCCCGCACGACTTCGCGAGGTCCCCGCGCTCCCTCGCACGCGCATGGTTCACCGACGAGGAGATGGAGCGGTCGCTGGAGTTCCTCGCCGCCGAACAGGCCGAGGACGGCGGCTGGCCGATCCGGTGGCGGCAGTGGGCACCGGCCGCCGCCCTGGAGGCCCGACCGCTGGTGACGATCGAGGCGTTGCGCACCCTCAGTGCGTACGGCCGCTTCGTGGGGTGACCGGTCCCTCAGCCGGTCACGGCGCGCAGCCCCGCCGTCACCGCCACGGCGACGCCCACGACGACCAGGAAGGGCGCGCGCAGCAACAGCGCCACGGCCGCCGCCCCGACCCCGGCGGCCCGGGCGTCCAGCCCCAGCGTGTGCCCGTGGGCGAAGGTCTGCTGGGCGGTGAGGGCGGCGAGCAGGGCCACCGGCAGCAGGGCGGCCAGCCGCCGCACCACCGGCCGCTCCAGGGCGCCGGCGGGCACCAGCAGTCCGGCGAGCTTGACGGCGTAGCAGCCGACGGCGGTCGCAGCGATCGCGATCCAGAAGTTCACCGGGTCTCCTCGGGGGAGTCGTCGCGGGTACGGCCGGTCCGCCGGCCGGAGACGAACAGGGCGGCCGGCGCCGCCAGCGCGGCCACCAGGACCGGGACGCCGGCGGGCAGCACGGGCAGCAGGCCGAGCCCGAGCAGTACCGCGAGGGCGGCCACCGCGCGGTCGGTCCTGGACTTCAGCATGGGGGCGAGCAGCGCCAGGAAGACGGCGGGTCCGGCCGCGTCCAGGCCCCAGGCGTCGGTGTTCCCGACGGCCTTGGCGCCGAGCGCGCCCAGCAGGGTGGTGAGGTTCCACAGCACGTACAGGGTCAGCCCGGTGACCGTGAAGCCGATCCGGGCGGCGCGCCGCGTGGCCTGGGCGAGGGTCACCGCGGTGGTCTCGTCGATCACCCACTGGGCGGCGAACGGCCGTACCGCGCGCGGGAGGGCGAGCATCTGGGACAGCCGCAGCCCGTAGAACGCGTTGCGCACCCCCAGGAAGAAGGCGCCGGCCGCCGCGGTGAGCGGGTTGCCGCCCGCCGCGAGCGCGCCGACCAGGGCGAACTGGGAGGCGCCGGTGAACACCAGGAGGCTGAGCGCGCAGGTCTGGAGCAGGCCGAGCCCGCTGCCTGCCGAGGTCACCCCGAAGGCGAACCCGGACAGTCCTACGGCGACGCCGACGCCGAGGGCGTCACGGACAACGGCGGAGTCCGGCTTCGGCCCGCCTGCGCCGCCGTGTATGTCTGCGAGTACTGTCTGTTGTGCCACGCCCAGGACGTTACGGGGGCTCTCACCGGACGTCTTGTACGTTCTTGCGCTCGCGTTGGTAGGCGCCGGGCGGGACGCCGACGATCCGCGCGAAGTGGCGGTTGAGGTGCGGCTGGTCGGTGAAGCCGACGGCGACGGCCGCGTCGGCGGGGGCCGTGCCCGCGTCGAGCAGCAGCCTGGCCCGGCGCACCCGGGCGTCGGTCAGCCAGGTGTGCGGTGGCATGCCGTACGCGTCGCGGAACGCCCGCAGCAGGGCGAAGGGGCTGCTGCCGAGGCCGGTGGCGAGGCTTTCCAGGGTCGGCGGCTCGGCCATCCGGTCCTCCAGCACGGCACGCGCGCGTGCGGCGAGCCGGGCACCGGCGGTGCGGACCTGCCGCTGGGGCAGCGGGCCGCCGTTGAGCCGCAGCAGCCTGGTCACGGCGACGCGCAACAGGGTGTCGGCGGCGAGCGCGTTGCCCTCGTCGGCGGCGCGCAGCACCCGGTGCACCAGGGCGACGGAGTACGGATCGTCGAGCATCGGGCTGACGAAGCCGGGGGTGCCCCGGATCACGGTGGTCTCGGCGGCGATCGCGGCCACCAGCTCGGGCGCCGGGTAGACGGCTCCGTACCGCCAGCCCTCGGGCACTCCGGCCCGGCCGGTGTGCGCGGTGTCGGGGTTGACGAGCGCGAGCGCCCCGGTGCCGACGGTCACGTCCGTGCCCCGGTGCCGGAAGACCTCGACGCCGTCCGCGATCCCGGCGATCACGAAGTGCTCGTGAGTGTGCCGGACGAAGGTCTTCCGGATGTATCGGGCGCGCAGCAGGTCGACGTCGGGGAGTGCCTCGTACCGCCAGTGCCGCGCCCGCTCACCCGATCCGCTCATACGACCATTGTCAGCCGCACCACCCCGCCCCCGCCCAGCCCCGACCACCCCACGTCCCGCGACCCCGCCCGTCCCGGCTGCCCACCCCGCCGCCCGGCCCTCGACCTGCCAAGCCCGCCCACGTCCCGCCACCCCCCGCCTGGCCCTGATCGCCCCACCTCCCGCCGTCCCAACCCTCGACCAGCCCAGACCACCCCACGTCCCGCCCCCCTGCGCCCGGCCCGGCTG
The DNA here is from genome assembly GCF_040703965.1 of Streptomyces sp. NPDC006655. Classification (NCBI taxonomy): domain Bacteria; kingdom Bacillati; phylum Actinomycetota; class Actinomycetes; order Kitasatosporales; family Streptomycetaceae; genus Streptomyces; species Streptomyces sp. NPDC006655. Next base: position 28,518 of record NZ_JBEYJU010000060.1, read on the forward strand.
CCCAGCACGCCCCCCAAGCACGCCGCCGCCCGCCTGCGTCGTCGCCTCCAGCCACTACGCGGCCACCACCCCCCGGTCACCACCAGCCCCGGTCCGCCGCCCCCGCCCGGTCCGCCGCCCCTGCCTCGACCAGCCCCGACCGTCCCACACCCCGCACCCACGCCCCCGACTCCCCCCAGCCGCTGTGCAGCCCACCACCCCCGTCGCGCTCCCGCCCACCCGGTCACTCGCGTTTGCGCAGGTCAGATTGATTGTCGGTGGTCGGGTGCAGGATGGACCCATGGCGAAATCCGCTCACCGAGCCCTCGACGGCTTCTCCCCCGCGACCCGCGGCTGGTTCACGGGGGCGTTTTCCGCGCCCACCGCGGCCCAGGCGGGCGCGTGGCAGGCCATCGGCGCGGGCTCGGACGTGCTGGTGGTCGCCCCGACCGGCTCAGGCAAGACGCTGGCCGCCTTCCTCGCCGCCCTGGACCAGCTGGCCTCCACCCCGCCGCCGGCCGACCCGAAGAAGCGCTGTCGGGTGCTGTACGTGTCGCCGCTGAAAGCCCTCGCCGTCGACGTGGAGCGGAACCTGCGCAGTCCGCTGACCGGCATCCGCCAGGAGTCCGTCCGCCTCGGCCTGCCCGAGCCGGAGGTGAAGGTCGGCATCCGCTCCGGCGACACCCCGGCCGCCGAGCGCCGCGCCCTGTCCACGCGCCCGCCGGACATCCTGATCACCACTCCGGAGTCCCTGTTCCTGATGCTGACGTCGGCCACCCGCGACGCGCTGACGGGCATCGAGACGGTGATCCTGGACGAGGTGCACGCGGTCGCCGGCACCAAACGCGGGGCTCATCTCGCGCTCTCCCTGGAGCGGCTGGACGAGCTGCTGCCGAGGCCCGCCCGCCGCATCGGGCTGTCCGCGACCGTCCGCCCGGTCGACGAGGTGGCCCGCTACCTGTCGCCGCACCGCAAGGTGGAGATCGTCCAGCCCGAGTCCGGCAAGGAGTTCGACCTCTCCGTGGTCGTGCCGGTCCAGGACATGGGTGAGCTGGGCGGCTCCCCGGCCCGCGACGGCGCCGAAGGAGCGGAGAAGCCGTCGATCTGGCCGCATGTGGAGGAGCGGATCGCGGACCTGGTGCAGGCCCACCGCTCCACGATCGTGTTCGCCAACTCCCGTCGGCTGGCGGAACGCCTGTGCAACCGGCTCAACGAGATCGCCTACGAACGGGTGACCGGCGAGCCCCTGGACGAACACCACTCCCCGGCGGAACTGATGGGCGGCTCGGGCGCGGCCCAGGGCGCCCCGCCGGTCATCGCCCGCGCGCACCACGGTTCGGTCTCCAAGGAGCAGCGCGCGCTGGTCGAGGAGGACCTCAAGGCCGGCCGGCTGCCCGCGGTGGTGGCCACCTCCAGTCTCGAACTGGGCATCGACATGGGCGCGGTGGACCTGGTGGTCCAGGTCGAGTCCCCGCCGTCGGTCGCCTCCGGACTGCAGCGCGTCGGCCGCGCGGGACACCAGGTCGGCGCGGTCTCCACCGGTGTGGTCTTCCCCAAGTACCGCGGCGACCTGGTGCAGGCGGCCGTGGTCACCGAGCGGATGCGCACCGGCTCCATCGAGTCCCTGCGGGTCCCCGCCAACCCGCTCGACGTGCTCGCCCAGCAGCTGGTCGCGATGACCGCCCTGGACACCTGGCAGGTGGACGACCTGCTGACCACGGTCCGCCGCGCGGCCCCCTTCGCCTCCCTGCCGGAGTCGGCGTTCACGGCGGTCCTGGACATGCTCGCGGGCCGCTATCCGTCGGACGCGTTCGCGGAGCTGCGCCCGCGGGTGGTCTGGGACCGGGTCGCCGGCACGGTCACCGGCCGCCCGGGCGCCCAGCGGCTCGCCGTCACCTCCGGTGGCACCATCCCCGACCGCGGTCTCTTCGGTGTCTTCCTCGCCGGTGCCGACCCCAAGAAGGGCGGCGGCCGGGTCGGTGAGCTGGACGAGGAGATGGTCTACGAGTCCCGGATCGGTGACGTCTTCACCCTCGGCACCAGTTCCTGGCGGATCGAGGACATCACCCGCGACCGGGTCCTGGTCTCCCCCGCGCCCGGCGTCCCCGGCCGGCTGCCCTTCTGGAAGGGCGACCAGCTGGGCCGCCCGCTCGAACTGGGCCGCGCGGTCGGCGCGTTCCTGCGCGAGGTGGGTGCGCTCCCCAAGGACGACGCCCGGCTGCGTCTGCTGGCGGCGGGCCTGGACGCGTGGGCGGCGGACAACGTGCTGTCGTACCTGGACGAACAGCGCGAGGCCTGCGGCCATGTCCCCGACGACCGCACGATCGTCGTGGAGCGCTTCCGCGACGAACTGGGCGACTGGCGCGTGGTCGTCCACTCCCCCTTCGGGGCCCAGGTGCACGCCCCGTGGGCGCTGGCCCTCGGCGCCCGCCTGTCCGAGCGGTACGGCATGGACGCGCAGGTCATGCACGCGGACGACGGGATCGTGCTGCGGCTGCCCGACGCCGACCTGATGGGCCTGGACCTGCTGGACCAGGCGCCTGTGCGGGCCGGCAGCGAGTACGACGCCGAGCAGGCCCCGGTCGGCGCGGCCGACGTCGCCTTCGACAAGGGCGAGGTCGACCAGATCGTCACCGACCAGGTCGGCGGCTCCGCCCTGTTCGCCTCCCGTTTCCGCGAGTGCGCCGCCCGCGCGCTGCTGCTCCCGCGCCGCAGCCCCGGCAGGCGCACCCCGTTGTGGCAGCAGCGCCAGCGTGCCGCCCAGCTCCTCCAGGTGGCCAGCGAGTTCGGTTCGTTCCCGATCGTCCTGGAAGCGGTCCGCGAGTGCCTCCAGGACGTCTTCGACGTGCCCGGCCTGGTCGAGCTGATGGGCGACCTGGAGTCCCGCAAGGTCCGCCTGGTCGAGGTCACCACCCCCGAGCCCTCCCCCTTCGCCCGCTCCCTGCTGTTCGGGTACGTCGCGCAGTTCCTCTACGAGGGCGACTCGCCGCTCGCCGAGCGCCGCGCGGCCGCGCTGTCGCTGGACTCACGGCTGCTGGCCGAGCTGCTGGGCCAGGCGGAGCTGCGCGAACTGCTCGACGCCGAGGTCCTCACGGAACTGGAGAGCGAACTCCAGTGGCTCAGCGAGGACCGCCGGATCAAGGACCTGGAAGGTGTCGCCGACGTACTGCGGCTGCTGGGACCGCTGACGGACGCCGAGTTGGCGGAACGGGGCGCCGAACCGCAGTGGGCCCGGGACCTCTCCGGCGCCCGTCGGGCCATCAAGGTCCGGATCGGCGGCGCCGACCACTGGGCGGCGATCGAGGACGCAGGGCGGCTGCGCGACGCCCTCGGCACGGCCCTGCCGGTCGGTGTCCCCGAGGCGTTCACCGAGCCGGTGAAGGATCCGCTCGGCGACCTCCTCGCCCGGTACGCGCGCACCCACGGTCCGTTCACGTCGGCCACCGCTGCCGCCCGCTTCGGGCTCGGGGTGGCGGTCACCGAAGGCGCGTTGCAGCGGCTCGCCGCCGGCGGGCGGATGGTACAGGGCGAGTTCCATCCGGCGGGCATCGGTCAGGAGTGGTGCGACGCGGCCGTGCTGCGCAGGCTGCGCCGCCGTTCCCTGGCCGCGCTGCGGCACGAGTTGGAGCCGGTGGCACCGGCCGCGCTCGCGCAGTTCCTGCCGCAGTGGCAGCACATCGGCAAGGGGCACGGGCTGCGGGGCGTCGACGGACTGGTGCGCGCGGTCGAGCAGTTGCAGGGCGCGTCCGTCCCGGCCTCGGCGCTGGAGAAGCTGGTCCTGCCGTCCCGCGTGGTCAACTACACGCCGTCCATGCTGGACGAACTGACCGCGGCCGGCGAGATCGTGTGGGCCGGCGCGGGCGCCCTGCCGGGCAAGGACGGCTGGGTCTCCCTGTACCTGGCGGACGCGGCACCCCTGCTCCTCGCCCCACCGCACTCCTTGGAGCTGACGGCCCTGCACCAGTCGGTGCTGGACGCCCTGTCCGGCGGCTACGGCCTGTTCTTCCGTCAGATCGCCGACCAGGTACGTGCCGCCACCCAGCCCGAGGCCACCGATCCCCAACTGGCCGACATTCTCTGGGATCTGGCCTGGTCGGGGCGGCTCACCAATGACACGCTGGCCCCGATGCGCTCCCTGCTGGGCTCCGGCCGTACCGCCGGGTCCACGGCCCACCGCGCCAAACGCACCGTCCCGCGCGGCCGCTACGGCTCCCTGACAGCCGCTGCCCGCACGGCTTCCCGTAGCGGCCCGCCGACCGTCGCAGGCCGCTGGTCCCTGCTCCCGGAGCCCGAGCCGGACACCACCGTGCGCGCCCACGCCCTGGCCCGCACCCTGCTGGACCGGCACGGTGTGGTGACCCGGGGCGCGGTCGCGGCGGAGGGTGTCGAGGGCGGCTTCTCGGCGGTGTACCGGATCCTGTCGGCGTTCGAGGAGAGCGGGCAGGCCCGCCGGGGTTATGTGGTCGAGGGTCTGGGCGCGGCCCAGTTCGCGATGGACGGCGCGGTCGACCGGCTGCGCGCTGTGTCCAACGCCCGTGAACGCGGCGAGGGTACGCCCGGCACCAGCCTCCAGAACGCCACCGGCAGCGGCTTCGGAAACGGCACCGGCGGCGGCTTCGGCACCGGCACCGGCACCGGCACCGGCTTCGGAAACGGCGGCCGCATCCCTTCGGCCGCCTTCGGCCCGGAGACACCGGTCACCCCCCTCGGCCCCTTCGACGGACCCGGCCTCGCCGGAGTCGGCGACGACTTCACCTGGCCCCCCGAGCCGCCCTCCACCCCCGGCGACTACCTCTCCCCCAAGGACTTCGCCCCCGGCGGCCCCTTCGCGGAACCTCCCGGCGGTCCCTTCGCCGAATCCCCCGCCGACCCCTTCGCCGCCCCCGGCTACGGCGGCCCCCGGGGCGGCAGCCCGGCCTCCCCCCACACCTACGGCAACCACCACACCCGCACCCCCGCGGGGCCCGACCCCAGAGCCGCGGTCCTCGCCGCGGCCGACCCCGCCAACGCCTACGGCGCCGCGCTCCCCTGGCCCGAGCCCCCCACCGGCGCCGGGCACAAGCCGGGCCGCAAGGCGGGCTCGCTGGTCGTCCTGGTCGAGGGCGAGCTGACGCTGTACATGGAGCGCGGCGGCAAGACGCTGCTGGCCTGGCCCTCCGCCCCGGACACGGCCGCACCCGACGACCGGCGCCTGCGTACGGCGGCGGAGGCTCTCGCGGCGGCCGCCCGCGCGGGTAGCCTCGGCACGGTGACGGTGGAGCGGATCAACGGCGCCGCGGCCCTGACCTCACCGGTGGGCACCCTGCTGGAGGGGGCGGGTTTCATCGCGACCCCGCGCGGCCTTCGGCTACGGGCGTGAACGCCATGAACGTCCGCCATGCTCACCGTGCGCCCCTCATGCCCTCCCCGCCCCCGCCCGGCACCCACGTGCCACTCTTGACCCATGCCAGAGGGTGACACGGTCTGGCAGGCCGCACGGCGCCTGCACGACGCGCTCGCCGGCAAGGTGCTGGCCCGCAGCGACTTCCGGGTGCCGAGATACGCCACGGTCGACCTCAGCGGGCGTACCGTCCTCGGCACGGTGCCCCGGGGCAAGCACCTGCTGACCCGTTTCGAGGGCGGCCTGACCCTGCACACGCATCTGCGGATGGAAGGCGCCTGGAAGGTGTTCGGCACCGGGGAACCCTGGAAGGGCGGCCCCGCCCACCAGATCCGGGTGGTCCTGAGCACCGCCGACCGCACGGCCGTCGGCTACCGCCTCCCGGTCCTGGAGCTCCTGCGCACCGGCGAGGAGGACGCCGCGGTGGGCCACCTCGGCCCCGACCTGCTGGGCCCCGACTGGGACCCCGAGCGCGCCCTCGCCAACCTGCTCACCGACCCCGGCCGCCCGCTCGGCGAGGCCCTGCTCGACCAGCGCAACCTCGCCGGCATCGGCAATGTCTACAAGAGCGAGCTCTGCTTCCTGATCGGCGCCACTCCCTGGCTGCCGGTCGGCGCGCTCCCCGCCGACCGCGCCGCGCACCTTCCCCACCTCGCGCAGCGGCTCCTGGAGGCCAACCGGGACCGTCCGGTCCGCCGGACCACGGGCCTGCGCCACCAGGACCTGTTCGTGTACGGCCGCGCGGGCCGCCCCTGCCTGCTCTGCCGCACCCCGATCCGCCTGGCCGACCAGGGCGACGGCTCCCGCGACCGCCCCACCTACTGGTGCCCGGTCTGCCAGACCGGCCCGGCCCCGACCCCGGGCTCACCTCCGGCCCGCAGAACACGCACCCCCAATTGACGGACCGTCAGAAACGCTCGTACCGTCCCTTCATGCCAGCCAACGCGTACGACCTCACCGGACGCACCGCATTCGTCACCGGCGCCGCCAGCGGCATCGGCCGGGCCTCGGCCGTCCTGCTCGCCGAGGCGGGCGCGACCGTGCACTGCGGGGACCTGGACGCGGAAGGACTGCACGGGACCGCCGCACTGATCGAGGAAGCCGGCGGCACCGCGCACACCCACACCCTCGACGTGACCGACCGGGCGCGGCTCGCACGGGCCGTACGCTCCTGCGAGCGGCTGGACATCATGGCGGCGGTCGCCGGGATCATGCACCGCAGTTCCGTCCTGGAGACCCACGACGAGGACCTCGACCGGGTGCTGGACGTCAACTTCAAGGGCGTCCTGCACAGCTGCCAGGAGGCGGCGCGGCTGATGCTGGAGCGGCGGACCGGGGGCAGCATCGTCACCATGGCGTCCGGCGCGATCGACACCGGCGGCCCCGGCCTGCTCTGCTACGGCGCCGCGAAGGCGGCCGTGGTGCAGCTGACCAAGACGCTCGCGAACGAGGTCGGCGGGCACGGCATCCGGGTCAACGCGGTCGCCCCGGGCTGGATCCGTACGCCCATGACCGACCGCGACGACACTGCGGAGCAGCGGCGGACGGAGGCGTGGATGGCCCGGATGTCGCCGCTGGGCCGGGTCGGTGAGGCGGCGGACATCGCGCACGCCGTGCTCTATCTGGCCTGCGACGCCTCGTCGTTCATGACGGGCCAGATCCTGCGCCCGAACGGAGGGGTGGCGATGCCCTGGTAGGGCGCCGGCCCTGCCAGGCGGCCCGCCACCTGCCCGGGCCGAGGGCGCCCGCGGCCCGGGACCGCGGCACGCAGTTCACCGGCAGCAGACTCAGCCCCCAGCCACCGGCGGCCACGGTTGCCTCCAGCGGCCCGGCGCCGGCGGCGAACGCGATCCGCAGCACGGCCCACCACCACAGCGCCGTGAACCCCAGGGCAACCCCCCAGCGCATCATCCGCCCCATCTTGGCCGCCACCTCCAGCCGGACGCTAGAACGCCGCCCGGCCCACCGGGGAGGCGCACCGAGGGCTCACCGATGCAACGGCCGTCGGCCGACGTCGGCCTCTGCTACGCGTTCTCCGCCTGGAACATCCAGTGATGCTTCTCCAGATCCGCCGTGACGGCGATGAAGATGTCCTGGGACACCGGGTCCGGTTCCGCGGTCGCCGTGATCCGCTCCCGCATCCGGGCGATCACCGCGCCCAGCGCGTCCGCCAGGGCCGCCACCGCGTCGGAGTCCTTGACCCAGCCCGCGGGGGCCGCCGAGACGCCGCTGCCCGCGGCCACGGTGGCCGCGCGCCCGTCCGGTGAGACGCCCAGCGCGGACGCCCGTTCCGCGACCGTGTCGGAGTGCGTACGGGCCGAGTCCACCACCTCGTCGAGCTGGAGGTGGACGGATCGGAAGCGGGGGCCGACCACGTTCCAGTGGACCTGTTTGGCGACCAGGGCCAGGTCCACCAGGTCGACGAGGGCGCCCTGCAACGCCTCGGCCACGGTCTTCAGGTCCGCGTCGGACAGCGGGCTCTTCACGACGTACATGCGTACTCTCCGGTGCTCGGCCCCCTGTCACGTTCCTCCACGATGACCGCAGCGCCGGGTACCGGCAAACGGACGCACCCGGCGCCGGGACGCACGAAGGCCCCGACTGCGCCCTTCCAGGTTCCCCTGGGGGCGGGGCCGGGGCCTCGCACACTTCTTCGGCGCCGGGTCGGCGCCACGTCGGTCAAGACCGGCGCGGGCGTTACGCCGCGACCACGTCCACCGCTTCGGCGGGTGCCTTGATGGTCACCCGTTCCGGTGGCACACCGGTCACCGAGACGGTGCCCAGCATCGGGCGAACCGGCGTCGGTACGGACTCGGTGGCCTGGGCGGACTGGGCCAGCTCGGCGAGGGCGAGCTCGTCGCTCACTTCCCGCATGAGCTCGGACATCCGTACGTCCAGCGCGTCGCAGATGGCGGAGAGCAGCTCGGAGGAAGCCTCCTTCTGCCCCCGCTCCACCTCGGAGAGATAGCCGAGCGAGACTCGGGCGGACGAGGAGACTTCGCGCAGAGTACGGCCCTGGCGCTGGCGCTGCCGACGCAGCACGTCACCCAGCAGGCGACGGAGCAGAATCATCGGTGGCTCCCTCCTCGGACCGCGTAACCGCATCCTTCACGCCCCACCGTACCGCCTTGCGCCGCGGCCGTGCGGGGAGCGATGTCGTGTTCACTCAGGGCTGCAAACATCAAAACCCCCCGTTCTGTTCCGTATCCTGTGTCCGCTCATTCCCGGTCTGTTCGTTCGCAAGCTCCTTCAGGAGCAGCGCGAGTACGCTCCGTACACTCTCTCTACGAATTTCCGCACGGTCGCCGTTCAACCGCAGGGCCGCCACTTTTCCGCCGCCGGCAGAACCGGAATGCGCCGCGAAGGGGCCGTCGACGGCCACGAACACGGTGCCCACAGGGCGGCCGTCCTGCGGTTCGGGTCCGGCGACGCCGGTGGTCGCGAGACCCCAGTCGGCACCGAGCGCCTTGCGTACCCCGGCGGCCATCTGGGCCGCGACCTGCGGATCCACCGCTCCGCGCTGGGCCAGCAGGGTGGCGTCGACACCGAGCAGCTCGTGCTTCAGCTCGGTGGCATAGGCGGTGACGGAACCCCGGAACGCCTTGGAGGCCCCCGGGACCGTGGTGATCTCGGCCGCGACCAGTCCACCGGTCAGCGACTCGGCCACAGCCAGGCTCTGGCCTCTCACCGTCAGTAGTCGCACCAGTTCGGCGGCCGTGGAATTCACGCTTCCGTCTCCTCCGAGGCCGTTGTCCGCTCGGCGATCCCCTGCCGCCGCAGCACAATGGCCTGTCTCACATAGTCGAGGCCCGTGACGACCGTCAGGACGACGGCCACTGCCATCACCCAGAACCTCAGGGTCGCCAGCCATCCCGTCAGTGCCAGCACGTACATCCCGACGGCCACGCCCTGGGTGAGGGTCTTGAGCTTGCCGCCGCGACTGGCCGGGATCACGCCGTAGCGGATGACGACGAAACGCATGAGCGTGATGCCGAGTTCCCGGGCCAGGATCACGATCGTCACCCACCAGGGCAGGTCGCCCAGCGCGGACAGGCAGACCAGCGCCGCTCCCATGATCGCCTTGTCGGCGATGGGGTCGGCGATCTTGCCGAAGTCGGTGACCAGGTTGTAGGTACGGGCCAGGTGGCCGTCGAACAGGTCGGTGATCATGGCGATGGCGAAGGCCGCCCAGGCGAGCGAGCGCCATGCCGGGTCGTATCCGCCGTCGGCGAGCATCAGCGCGACGAAGCCGGGCACCAGGACCAGCCGCAGCATGGTCAGCAGGTTGGCGACGTTCCACACGCTGGCCTGGTTGACGGCGGCGGCCGTGATCTTCCCGCCGCGCGGCGGCTTCTCCCCGTTCTGCGAGTCGCGCTGCGCGCCGCTCTGCGCGACGTCCTGGGCACTGCCCTGGGCGGAGGTGGGACCGGAGGTGGCGGCGGAGCCCGCGGCGCCGTGCGCGCCGGAGGGACCGCCCGCGGCGGACGCCGGGACTCCGGTCATCTGCCGTCCTCCTCGCTCCACTCGGCCGAGCCCCGCAACGGCTCGGCCACCAGGTCGACACCTTCCGTACCGACCACCTTGGCCTCGACCATACGACCGGGACGCAGTCCCTCGCCGCTCGTGAGCAGCACCTGTCCGTCGGTCTCGGGCGCCTGGTGGGCCGCCCGGCCGTACACGCCGTCCTCCTCGTCCACGGACTCCACGAGGACGTGCAGGGTCTCGCCGACGCGCTCCTCGGAGCGCTGCGAGACGAGTTCCTCGGCGAGCTGGGAGATGTGCGCGAGGCGCTCGGCGACGACGTCCTCGTCGAGCTTGTTCTCGTAGGTGGCCGCCTCGGTGCCCTCCTCGTCGGAGTAGCCGAAGACACCGATGGCGTCCAGCCGGGCGCCGTTCAGGAAGCGCTCCAGCTCGGCCAGGTCGGACTCGGACTCACCGGGGAAGCCGACGATGAAGTTGGAGCGGACACCGGCCTGCGGGGCCTTGCCGCGGATGGTGTCGAGCAGTTCCAGGAAGCGGTCGGTGTCGCCGAAGCGCCGCATGGCCCGCAGCACGCCGGGGGCGGAGTGCTGGAAGGACAGGTCGAAGTAGGGGGCGACCCTCGGGGTGGAGGTCAGCACGTCGATCAGGCCGGGGCGCATCTCGGCGGGCTGGAGGTAGCTGACGCGCACCCGCTCGATGCCGTCGACCTCGGCCAGCTCGGGCAGCAGGGACTCCAGGAGACGGATGTCGCCGAGGTCCTTGCCGTAGGAGGTGTTGTTCTCGGAGACCAGCATGACCTCCTTGACGCCCTGCTCGGCCAGCCACCGGGTCTCGTTCAGCACGTCGCTGGGGCGGCGCGAGATGAAGGAGCCCCGGAAGGACGGGATGGCGCAGAAGGAGCAGCGCCGGTCGCAGCCGGAGGCGAGCTTCACGGAGGCGACCGGGGAGCCGTCCAGGCGCCGGCGCAGGGGCGCACGCGGCCCGGAGGCGGGCGCGATGCCCTCCGGGAGGTCGGCAGGCGCGTGTCCCGGCAGTGCCACCGAGGCGGCCGAGTCCTGTCGCTCGGCCGGGCTGATGGGCAGCAGCTTGCGTCGGTCGCGCGGAGTGTGGGCGGCGTGGATGCCACCGCTGAGGATCGTCTGCAGCCGGTCGGAGATGTCGGCGTAGTCGTCGAAGCCGAGCACGCCGTCGGCCTCGGGCAGCGCCTCGGCGAGTTCCTTGCCGTACCGCTCGGCCATGCAGCCCACCGCCACGACGGCCTGGGTTCTGCCGTGGCCCTTGAGGTCGTTGGCCTCCAGGAGGGCGTCCACGGAGTCCTTCTTGGCGGCCTCGACGAAGCCACAGGTGTTGACGACGGCGACGTCGGCGTCCGACGCGTCCTCGACGAGGTGCCAGCCGTCCGCCTCCAAACGGCCTGCGAGCTCCTCCGAGTCCACCTCGTTACGGGCGCAGCCGAGAGTGACAAGTGCGACGGTACGGCGTTCAGGCATGGGCTCAAGACTACTTTGTCTCACCGACAGCCCACGTCGAAGGGGCTGGCCGATCATGGCCAACCCCTTGGGTTCGTGCTCGATCCGAACGCTTATCCGACTTCCGGGTCGCCCTTGGTGTACGTCAGGCGCTCCACGGCGCCCGGCTGGAACTGGTCCTCGATCTTCTTGCCGTTGACGTAGAGCTGGATGGCTCCGGCGTCGCCGAGGATCAGGTTGATCTTGGAGCTGTCCTGGAAGGTCTTGGAGTCGCCCTTCTTGAGGAGCCCGTCGAAGAGCATCCGGCCGTTGTGATCCTTGGCCGAGATCCAGCTGCGTCCGTTGGCCGCGCTGACCTGGACGGTGACCTTGTCCTGGGGCGCGGCGGCGATCGCGCTGTCGGAGGGCTCGGGGGCCCTGCCGGGCTTGCTCTCCTTCGGGGTGGGCGAGGCCGGCTTGCTGGTCGACGGGGTGGCCCCCTCGGCGACCGACTGCTTGGCGTCGTCGCCACCACCCTTGAAGGCGGTGAAGCCGACGAAACCGATCACGACGACGATCGCGGCGACCATGGCCGCCGTCCAGTTGGGTCCGCGCCGCTCGGGCCGGATGCGTTCCGCCTCGAACAGCGGTGCGGCGGGCGTCGGCGCGGGCCGCCCACCACCGTGCTCGGCCGCGAACTGCTCGAGCAGCGGCTCGGGGTCGAGACCGACGGCCCTGGCCAGGGTCCGGATGTGCCCGCGGGCGTAGACGTCGCCGCCGCAGGGGGCGAAGTCGTCGGCCTCGATGGCGTGCACGATGGCGATCCGGACCCGGGTCCTCCCGCTGATGTCGTCGACGGTCAGCCCGGCGGCGATGCGGGCCTGCTTGAGGGCTCGGCCTACGGAGGGGCGGTCTTCCTCGGACACGTCTGGGAACGGACGCTCGTCTTCAGGGGAGTTGCTGCCGATGGACACGGGGGCGCCTTTCGAGCGTTTAGCCGCCTGTGCTGGAGGTTCAGTCTAGGGGGGGTACGAAAGGGTGAGGCAACCGGACGATACGACTTTCTACGCCATCGGTATGGCCGGACACCCCGATGACAGGTCAGGTGTGCGCCCCAAGATGGAGTACACACCTTTCCTCTCGCTCAACTTGACGTACGTCAAAGGGAAACGGTTGCCCGACGATCTCTAACGGGTGGATCACGACATGCCTCCACCCGGCCTACAGGCGCCCGTGCCCCTGAGACAGACCTACCCTTCAGACTCCCCACGGATCACGGCGAGCACTCCGTCCAGCTCATCGGGTTTCACAAGAACATCACGTGCCTTGGACCCCTCGCTGGGCCCGACGACCCCGCGCGACTCCATGAGGTCCATGAGCCGGCCGGCCTTGGCGAAACCGACGCGCAGCTTGCGCTGGAGCATGGACGTCGAGCCGAACTGCGTGGAGACGACCAGCTCGGCCGCCTGGCACAGCAGGTCGAGGTCGTCGCCGATGTCCTCGTCGATCTCCTTCTTCTGCTTGGTACCCACCGTGACGTCGTCCCGGAAGACGGGCGCCATCTGGTCCTTGCAGTGCTGGACGATCGCCGCGACCTCCTCCTCGGTGACGAACGCGCCCTGCATACGGGTCGGCTTGTTCGCCCCCATCGGCAGGAAGAGCCCGTCGCCCTTGCCGATCAGCTTCTCCGCGCCGGGCTGGTCGAGGATGACCCGGCTGTCGGCGAGCGAGGAGGTGGCGAAGGCGAGCCGGGAGGGCACGTTCGCCTTGATCAGACCGGTGACGACGTCGACCGACGGGCGCTGGGTGGCGAGCACCAGGTGGATACCGGCGGCCCGCGCGAGCTGCGTGATGCGCACGATGGCGTCCTCGACGTCACGCGGGGCGACCATCATCAGGTCGGCCAGCTCGTCGACGATCACCAGCAGGTACGGGTACGGGCTGAGCTCCCGCTCGCTGCCCTCGGGCAGCTTCACCTTGCCCTCGCGGATCGCCTTGTTGAAGTCGTCGATGTGCCGGAACCCGAACGCGGCCAGGTCGTCGTAGCGCAGGTCCATCTCGCGCACCACCCACTGGAGCGCCTCGGCGGCCCGCTTGGGGTTGGTGATGATCGGCGTGATGAGGTGCGGGATGCCCTCGTAGGCGGTCAGCTCGACGCGCTTGGGGTCGACGAGGACCATCCGCACGTCCTCCGGGGTGGCCCGCATCATGACCGAGGTGATCAGGCAGTTGATGCAGGACGACTTGCCGGAGCCGGTGGCGCCCGCGACCAGCATGTGCGGCATCTTCGCCAGCGAGTGCATGACGTAGCCGCCCTCGACGTCCTTGCCGAAGGCGACCAGCATCGGGTCGTCGTCCTCGGCGGACTCGGCGAGCCGCAGCACGTCACCGAGGTTGACCATCTCCCGGTCGGTGTTGGGGATCTCGATGCCGACCGCGGACTTGCCGGGGATCGGGCTGATGATCCGCACGTCCGGGCTGGCGACGGCGTACGCGATGTTCTTGGTGAGCGCCGTGATCCGCTCGACCTTCACGGCGGGGCCGAGTTCCACCTCGTACCGGGTGACCGTCGGTCCGCGGGTGAAGCCGGTGACGCGCGCGTCGACCTTGAACTCCGAGAAGACGGTGGTGAGGGAGGCGACGACGGCGTCGTTGGCCGCGCTGCGGGCCTTGCCGGGGCCGCCGCGGGTGAGCAGGTCCAGCGAGGGCAGCGCGTAGGTGATGTCGCCGGAGAGCTGGAGCTGCTCGGCGCGCGGGGGCAGGTCGCGGGGTTCCTCGGGGGCCGGCTTCGTCAGGTCCGCGACGACCGGTTCGCCCGTGAGCTTCTCCTGCTTGGGCCGCGCCGCCGGGACCGGGTTGGGGACCGGCACGGGTACGGGCGTGGGCGCGGGCGTGGTCTCCTCGCGGTCGCCGGCGCCGACGCCCTGGGTGAGGTCGGCGACGAGCGGCGAGGGCGGCATGCCGTGCAGGACCGCGCCGTCGAGCGCGGCGGCGGCCGCCGCCGCGACGTCCACCGCGTCCAGCCGGCGGCCCATGTCGGGCTGCGGCACCGCGGAGCGCCTCGGGCGGCCCCGGCGCTTGCTGAGCGCCTCCTGCTCGGCGGTGTCGGGGTCGTACTCCGCCGGGGCGCCGGCGCGCTTGCGGGGGCGCGCGGGCAACGCCTCGCGCCACTGGTCGTCGTAGCGCTCGTCGTCCTCGGTGTACTCGGGGTAGTCGTACGGTTCGGGGTCGTGCAGCAGACCGAGGCGCACGCCCAGCGCACGCAGCCGCTGCGGGATCGCGTTCACCGGGGTCGCCGTGACGACCAGCAGCCCGAAGACCGTGAGCAGCACCAGCAGGGGCACGGCGAGGACCTCGGTCATGGTGTACGTCAGCGGGGTCGCCGCCGCCCAGCCGATGAGGCCGCCGGCATCCCTTATGCCCTGCATGCCGTCGCTGCGGGCGGGTGAGCCGCAGGCGATGTGGACCTGCCCGAGCACGCCGACGACCAGCGCGGACAGCCCGATCACGATCCGGCCGTTGGCCTCCGGCTGCTCGGGGTGGCGCATGAACCGTACGGCGATCACCGCGAGCAGTATCGGCACCAGCAGGTCGAGGCGCCCGAAGGCGCCGGTGACGAGGATCTCCACCAGGTCGCCGACCGGGCCGCGCAGGTCCGCCCAGGTGCCGGCGGCGACGATCAGGGCGAGGGCGAGCAGCAGCAGGGCGACACCGTCCTTGCGGTGGGCCGGGTCCAGGTTCCTAGCTCCCTGTCCTATGCCGCGGAACACGGCGCCGACGGCGTGCGCGAGGCCGAGCCAGAGGGCGCGCACCAGGCGGACGACGCCTCCGGTGGGGCTGGGCGCCGGCCTGGGCGGTGGGGCGGACTTCTTCGCCGCGGTCCTCTTGGCTGGCGCCTTCTTGGCCGGGGCCTTCTTCGCGGCGGCCCTCTTCACCGGAGCCTTCGAGGGAGCGGCCTTCTTCGCGGGCTGCTTCTTGGCTGCCGAGGGACGTGAGGCCATGGGTGTGAGGTTACCGGGGGATGCGACGGGGGACACGTGTGCCCACTGCTTCACCCGTTCGTGTCGCCCTTGCCGGGGCACGGAACTGACGCAGGCTCATGGGCAACTGTGTCCGCCGCCGCGGTCAGTTCTGCGCGGGGAGCGGTGCGCCACCGCCGCCCGTACCCGGTTCGAGGGCGTCGAGCGCCCGCCGCAGGCCGGTGAGTTTGCGCTCCAGATGGGCAGCCGTGGCCACCGCGGCCGCGTCCGCCGACTCGTCGTCCAGCTGCTTGGACAGCGCCTCGGCCTGCTCCTCGACGGCGGCGAGCCGCGCCGACAGCTCGGCGAGCAGCCCCGCGGACTCCTTGCCGGCCACCGCGTCGCCCTTGCCACCGCCCTCCAACTGCAGCCGCAGCAGCGCCGCCTGCTCGCGGAGCTGGCAGTTCTTCATGTACAGCTCGACGAAGACCGAGACCTTGGCGCGCAGCACCCACGGGTCGAAGGGCTTGGAGATGTAGTCGACCGCGCCCGCCGCATAGCCCCGGAAGGTGTGGTGGGGGCCGTGGTTGATGGCGGTGAGGAAGATGATCGGGATGTCCCGGGTCCGCTCCCGCCGCTTGATGTGCGCCGCGGTCTCAAAACCGTCCATGCCCGGCATCTGGACGTCCAGCAGAATGACCGCGAAGTCGTCCGTGAGCAGTGCCTTGAGCGCTTCCTCCCCGGACGATGCCCGCACCAGTGTCTGATCGAGCGCAGAGAGGATGGCCTCCAGCGCCAGCAGATTCTCCGGCCGGTCATCGACCAGGAGGATCTTGGCCTTCTGCACCATGGCCCGCCCTCCTCGCCCCGGATGTGCACCGGGCGCCGCCCCAGGGGACGACTCCGTTTCGCCGCCCGTCCTTGTGCCGGTCATGGTAGCCGCACCCCGCCCGTCGCCACACCCTGTCACCGCGATGTCACTGTGCACGTAGCAGAAACGCAGCCGGAGACCAGAAGGTTCCCCCAATCCCGCACTTCTACACGGGTTCGGCCACCGTGAGTCAACAACTTCCCGCGCTCACGGAAGGTTCCCACACCGTTCACCTCACACCTGATCGTTTCGGTCACTCCCCGCGCATCCACTGCTCCATCACCGCCAGAAGATGATCAGGATCGACCGGCTTGGTGACGTAGTCGGAGGCACCCGACTCGATCGCCTTCTCCCGGTCGCCCTTCATCGCCTTCGCGGTGAGCGCGATGATCGGCAGCCCGGCGAACTGCGGCATCCGGCGGATCGCGTTGGTCGTCGCATAGCCGTCCATCTCCGGCATCATGATGTCCATCAGCACGACCGCCACGTCCTCGTGCTGTTCCAGCACCTCGATGCCCTCCCGGCCGTTCTCGGCGTACAGCACCGACAGTCCGTGCTGCTCCAGGACGCTGGTGAGCGCGAAGACGTTGCGGATGTCGTCGTCGACGATCAGCACCTTCTCCCCGCCGAACCGCACCCCCTGGCGCGGCTGCGGGGCCGCCACCTCCTGCTCGGCCAGCACCGGCCAGGTCTCGGGCACCTGGGGAGCACCCCGGCGCCGCCGCCGGAAGAGCGCGGCGGCACCGTTCTGGGTCTCCTGGTACGACTTCACCTCGGCCGGCGTCTCGATCTCCACCCCCGACAGCTCCGAGCTGCGGTTCTGCGAGGCCACCAGGTCCCCGGCCTCCAGCGCGGGCACGGACTGCTGGTAGCCCTGCGGCGGCAGCTCACTCGGGTGCAGCGGCAGGTACAGCGTGAACGTCGAACCACGGCCCGGCTCGCTCTGCGCGTGGATCTCACCACCGAGCAGCTGCGCGATCTCCCGCGAGATCGACAGCCCCAGGCCCGTACCCCCGTACTTGCGGCTCGTCGTGCCGTCGGCCTGCTTGAACGCCTCGAAGATCACACGCATCTTGCTGGCCGCGATGCCGATGCCGGTGTCGGTCACCGAGAACGCGATCAGCGGTGCCTCCGGATCGCTGAGCGAACCGGCCTCCAGAAGCTGTTCCCGGATCCCCACCGGCACCTCGCCGCTCGCCGGCCGGATCACCAGCTCCACCGAACCGGAGTCGGTGAACTTCACCGCGTTGGACAGCAGGTTGCGCAGCACCTGGAGGAGCCGCTGCTCGTCGGTGTGCAAGGTGGCGGGGAGCTCCGGCGAGACCCGCACCGACAGGTCCAGGCCCTTCTCCGCGGTCAGCGGCCGGAAGGTCGCCTCCACGTAGTCCACGAGCTGGACGAGCGCGATACGCGTCGGCGAGACGTCCATCTTGCCCGCCTCCACCTTCGACAGGTCGAGGATGTCGTTGATCAGCTGCAGCAGGTCGGAACCGGCGCCGTGGATGGTCTCGGCGAACTCCACCTGCTTCGGCGACAGATTGCCCTCGGCGTTGTCTGCGAGCAGCTTGGCCAGGATCAGCAGCGAGTTGAGCGGGGTGCGCAGCTCGTGCGACATGTTGGCGAGGAACTCGCTCTTGTAGCGCATGGAGACCGCCAGTTGCTCGGCACGCTCCTCCAGGACCTGCCGGGCCTCCTCGATCTCGGTGTTCTTCACCTCGATGTCCCGGTTCTGCTGGGCCAGCAGCTCCGCCTTCTCCTCCAGTTCGGCGTTGGACGCCTGCAGGGCCTTCTGCCGGTTCTCCAACTCCGCCGACCGCTCCTGAAGTTGCTCGGTCAGCTCCTGCGACTGCTTCAGCAGCACCTCGGTCTTGGTGTTCACCGAGATGGTGTTGACGCTGGTCGCGATCATCTCGGCGATCTGGTTCAGGAAGTCCTTCTGGATCTGCGTGAACGGCGTGAACGAGGCCAGCTCGATCACGCCGAGCACCTTGCCCTCGAACAGCACCGGAAGCACGATCACCTGCGCCGGCGGAGCCTCGCCCAGCCCCGAGGAGATCTTCAGATAACCGGTCGGCGCCTTCTCCACCAGGATCGTGCGCTTCTCGTGGGCGGCCGTGCCGATCAGCGCCTCACCCGGCCGGAACGACGTCGGCATGGAGCCCATCGAGTAACCGTACGAACCCAGCATCCGCAGCTCGTACGCCTCCTCGCTCTCCGCGCTCAGGTCCTTGCCGTCGACCAGCGGCATCGCCAGGAAGAACGCGCCGTGCTGCGCGGAGACCACCGGCGTCAGCTCGCTCATGATGAGCGCGGCCACGTCCGCCAGGTCCCGGCGGCCCTGCATCAGCGCGGAGATACGCGCCAGGTTGCCCTTGAGCCAGTCCTGCTCCTCGTTGGCGATCGTGGTGTCCCGCAGGTTCGCGATCATCTTGTTGATGTAGTCCTGCAATTGCAGGATCTCGCCGGAGGCGTCCACGTCGATCTTCAGGTTCAGATCGCCACGGGTCACCGCGGTCGCCACCCGCATGATGGCGCGCACCTGCCGGGTCAGGTTCCCGGCCATCTCGTTCACGGACTCGGTGAGGTCGCGCCAGGTGCCGTCCACGTCACGCACGCGTGCCTGACCGCCCAGCTCCCCTTCGGTGCCCACCTCGCGGGCCACCCGGGTGACCTCCTCGGCGAAGCTGGACAGCTGGTCGACCATCGTGTTGATCGTCGTCTTCAGTTCGAGGATCTCACCGCGCGCATCGATGTCGATCTTCTTGGTCAGGTCGCCCTTGGCGATGGCCGTCGTCACCATCGCGATGTTGCGCACCTGCCCGGTCAGGTTGGACGCCATCTGGTTCACCGACTCGGTGAGGTCCTTCCACGTACCCGCCACACCCGGTACGTGCGCCTGACCACCCAGGATGCCGTCCGTACCCACCTCACGGGCCACCTTGGTGACCTGGTCGGCGAACGAACTCAGCGTCTTCACCATCTGGTTGATGGTGTCGGCGAGCTGCGCCACCTCACCGCTCGCCTCGATGGTCACCTGCCGCGTCAGGTCACCGTTGGCGACCGCCGCCGAGACCTGGGAGATGTTCCGCACCTGCATGGTCAGGTTGTTGGCCATCAGGTTCACGTTGTCGCTGAGGTCCTTCCAGATGCCCGTGACACCCGGAACGCGCGCCTGACCACCCAGGATGCCCTCGGTACCCACCTCACGGGCCACCCGGGTCACCTGCTCGGCGAAGCTGGACAGCTGGTCCACCATCGTGTTGACCGTCGTGACGAGCTCGAGGATCTCGCCCTTCGCGTCAACAGTGATCTTCTTCGACAGGTCGCCCTTCGCGACCGCCGTCGTGACCTCGGCGATGTTGCGCACCTGGCTGGTCAGGTTGTTCGCCATGAAGTTCACGGACTGGGTGAGGTCCTTCCAGGTGCCCGCCACCCCCTGCACCTCGGCCTGACCGCCCAGGATGCCCTCGGTGCCCACCTCGCGCGCCACGCGCGTGACCTCCTGGGCGAACGACGACAGCTGGTCCACCATCGTGTTCAGGGTGTTCTTCAGCTCCTGGATCTCACCGCGCGCGTCCACGGTGATCTTCTGGGAGAGGTCACCCCGGGCCACCGCAGTCGCCACCTGCGCGATGTTGCGGACCTGCGCCGTCAGGTTGCCGGCCATGCCGTTCACGGAATCCGTCAGGTCCCGCCACACCCCGGCCACACCCGGCACCTGCGCCTGCCCGCCGAGGCGACCCTCCGTACCCACCTCACGGGCCACCTTCGTGACCTGATCCGCGAAGGCCGACAGTTGATCAACCATCGTGTTGATCGTGTTCTTCAGCTCGAGGATCTCACCGCGCGCGTCGACGTCGATCTTCTGGGACAGGTCGCCCCGCGCCACCGCCGTCGTCACCTGGGCGATCTGCCGCACCTGCGAGGTGAGGTTGCCCGCCATGAAGTTGACGGAGTCCGTGAGTTCCTTCCAGGTGCCCGAGACACCGTCCACCCGGGCCTGCCCTCCCAGCCGGCCCTCCGTGCCCACGTCCCTGGCCATCCGCGTCACCTGGTCGGCGAAGCTCGACAGCTGGTCCACCATCGTGTTCACGGTGTTCTTCAGCTTCAGCATCTCGCCCGAGACGTCGACCGTGACCTTCTGCGAGAGGTCGCCGTTGGCCACCGCCGTCGTCACCTGGGCGATGTTGCGCACCTGACCGGTCAGGTTGCGGAACGCCGTGTTGACGGAGTCCGTCAGGTCCTTCCAGGTACCCGCCGCCCCCGGCACCTGCGCCTGACCGCCCAGCTCACCCTCGACACCGACCTCCCGGGCCACCCGGGTGACCTCGGCACCGAACGACGACAGTTGATCAACCATGCCGTTGACGGTGTTCTTGAGCTCCAGCATCTCGCCGGCCACATCCACGGTGACCTTCTGCGACAGGTCACCGTTGGCCACCGCCGTCGTCACCGCGGCGATGTCACGCACCTGGGTGGTCAGATTCCTGAAGACCGTGTTGACGGAATCCGTCAGGTCCTTCCAGGTACCCGCCGCCCCCGGCACGTTCGCCTGCCCGCCGAGCCGCCCCTCGCCACCGACCTCGTTGGCCACCCGCGTGACCTCGTCCGCGAAGATCCGCAGCGTCTCGGTCATCTGGTTGATCGTCTCGGCGAGCTGCGCGACCTCACCGCGCGCCGGAACGGTCACCTTGCGCGACAGGTCACCGTTGGCGACCGCCGTGGTCACCTCCGAGATCCCACGCACCTGCGCCGTCAGGTTGCCGGCCATGGTGTTGACGGAGTCCGTGAGCTCCTTCCACGTACCCGCGACACCCGGTACGTGCGCCTGACCGCCCAGGATGCCGTCCGTACCCACCTCACGGGCGACCCGCGTCACCTCCGAGGAGAACGCCGACAGCTGGTCCACCATCGTGTTGACGGTTTCCTTCAGCTCCAGCATCTCGCCGGCCACCTGCACGGTGACCTTCCGTGACAGATCACCCTTGGCGACCGCGGTCGTCACCAGCGCGATGTCCCGCACCTGCGCCGTCAACCGGTACGCCATCGTGTTCACCGAGTCCGTCAGGTCCCGCCAGGAACCCGACATACCACGCACGCGTGCCTGCCCGCCCAGCTTGCCCTCGGTGCCCACCTCACTGGCCACCCGCGTGACCTCGTCGGTGAACGTCGACAACTGGTCGACCAGGTTGTTGACAGTGCGGCCGACCTTGAGAAACTCGCCGCGCAGCGGATGCCCGGCCCCGTCCGCCGACGGCGTCCGCAGCTCCATCCGCGGCGACAGATCGCCCTCGGCCACCGCGGTCAGGACCCGGCCCACCTCGGAGACCGGCCGCACCAGGTCGTCGACCAGGTCGTTCGAATTGTCGATCGCCGCCGCCCAGGAACCCTCACAGGCGCCCGTTTCCAGCCGCTCCGTGAGTTTTCCCTCACGTCCGACGACACGCCGTACCCGCGACAACTCACCCGTGAGGTGGAGATTGCGGTCGGCCACCTCGTTGAAGACCGCCGCGATCTCCGACATCACGCCGTCCCCGGACACCGTGAGCCGCTTGCGGAAGTTCCCGTCCCGCATGGCCACCAGAGCCACCAGCAACCGGTCCAGAGACGCCGAGTCCACCTCCGTGGTCCCGCCGCCGCCCCGCCGCCTGCTCAGGGACGGTCCGCCTTTCGCGCGCGCCTGAGTGCTCCGCGTCGCTGCGCCAGACTCCACTGTGTCCCTCCCGCAGGGGTCGACCGTTACTGCTGTGCCCGGATACCGCCATACTCGGCGTACCAGTTACTGCTGCGTATTTCTGCCAGATGCGATCCGGTCACACCAGGGGCTGCTGCCCGCCGTACACGGAACGCACTCAGGCTGACCGGACCTTCAACAGAAGCTTGCCCAGTGTTTCACCCCGACCGAACCAGGCCATAACAGTTCGGCAGCTTCGCACATCGTCCGCACACCCTTGGGGCGTAAACACGGGCGACCGGCATCCGCTCGGACGGCGAAGGTAAGTAACCTTGCATGCGGCTGTCCAGCCGCACCGGTCCGTCCGGCCTGGGCGGTGGCACGAGAACGAGCGGGCATTCGGAGGGGCGGCCGCAGACCATGACCACCGGAGTGATCCCCGGGGGACACAACCCGGAGCCACGGCCCACGGGCGAGCGCATGCCGCAGCAGCGGCACGAGCCGACCGGCCGGCAGACCCCGCACGTCGAGACCCGGACGAGGAGTTCAGTGATCACCGCGCGCGCGGCCGCCACCTTCCAGCCCGTCGGGCGATCGGTCGCGACCGCCCGGGCCTTCGTCCGCGACACCCTCCAGGGCTGGGGCTTCGCCGACATCGTCGACGACGCCGTGGTCCTCACCAGCGAACTCGTCACCAACGCCGTGGTGCACGCGGGCACCCACGCCGACGTCCTGTGCCTGCGCACCGAGGACGGCGTACGCATCGAGGTCGCCGACCGCTATCCGGAACGCGAGGTCCCGCTCCAGGGGTCCGCCGTCAACATGGGCAGCCCCGACCGGGAGGGCGGCCGCGGCCTCCAGCTCTGCGCGGCCCTCGCCGCCCGCTGGGGCGTCGAGTACACCCCCACCCACAAGAACGTCTGGTTCCAGCTCGACCTCCCCGAACGCCCCGTCGGCACCCGCGCCGCCGGCCCGTCCCTCCCCGCCGACCTGCTGCCCCTCGCCGACGGCCGGGTCCGCGTGGCGGTCGTCCAGATCGACCGCAAGGGCTCCGTGACGGCCTGGAACGAGGACGCCGAGGACATTTTCGGCCACACCGCCGCCGAGGTCACCGGAAAGCCCCTCACCGACCTCGCGGCCTGGCCGCACACCCCGGGGACCGGCACCGGCATCGCCGAGGCCCTCCAGCTCTCCCGCTGGGAGGGCAGCTACGGCATCCGCGGCGCGGACGGCCGCGTCACCCCCGTCTACGCCTCCCACCTGAGAGTCCGCGACACCGGCGGCGAACCCTCCACCGTCTGCCTGCTCGTACGGGACCACGAACGCGCCGTCCTCCAGACCCCGCTGCGCGTCCCCGCCTCCGACGCCACCGGCACCGCCGACGGCCAGAGCGCGGACCCCTTCGAGGTGTTCATCGGCTCCCCCGCGCCGGACGACCTCGACGGCCTCCTCCAGCGCACCGTGGAACGCGCCCGGGACATGCTCGACGGCGACTCCGCCTTCCTGCTCCTCGCCACCGACGACGAGACCGAACTGGAGGTCCGCGCCTCCACCGGCCTGCCCTCCGCACGCCAGCGCTTCGCGCGCGTGCCCGTCGAAGCGGGCCCCGGCCGCTACGGCTCGGCCCGCATGCCGGCCGTGCACGACGATCTGACGGCCGTACCCGGCGCCGTGCCCCTCCTGGGAGGCACCGGCATGCGTTCGGTCGTGACGGTCCCGCTGAAGGTCGAGGGCCGCCTGACGGGATCCCTGGGCGTCGCGGCGGAGGCTCCGGGCAGGTACTCCAACGAGGAGGCGCTGCGCCTCCAGTTCGCCGCCGACCGCATCGCCCTGGCCGTCGAGTCGGCCCGCCTGGGCGAGCTGGAGCGGCTGCGCCGCGGCTCGCTCAGCTTCCTGGTCGAGGCCTCCGACCTGCTCGCCGGCACCCTGGACCGCGACCAGACCCTCGCCCTGATGGCGCAGATGACGGTCCCGACCCTGGCCACCTGGTGCGCCGTCTACACGATCGCCGACCAGGCCTCCGAGCCGTACCTGTCGTACGTCCTGCACGAGGACGAGGAACTCATCGACGGCATCAAGTCGTTGCTCTCCAAGGTGCCCCCGCCGGACCCGGTGCCCACGCCCGGCGCCCGCGTCTGGACCGCCCCCGGGGAACACGCCCACCAGGCGGCCCTGCGCAGTTCCATGCGCAGCCTGGGCCTGACCGGCGGCCCCACCCGCCAGGTCTCCTCCGGCATCGGCCCCACCCTCGCCACGGCCTCCGCCGTCGGCGGCGAGACCGTCGTCCTGCCCCTGGTGGCCCGTAACCGCGTCATCGGCATGCTGACGCTCGGCAAACCCACCGACGAACACTTCCGCCAGGAGATCCTGGAACTCGCCGAGGACCTCTCCCGCCGTGCCGCCCTGGCCCTGGACAACGCCCGCCTGTACTCGGAGCGCACCGCCATCAGCCAGGCCCTCCAGCGCAGCCTGCTGCCCCCGGGGACCCCGCACATCGAGGGCATGGAGGTCGAGGTCATCTACCGCGCGGCCGGCGAGGGCAACGAGGTCGGCGGTGACTTCTACGACGTCTTCCCCATCTCCGACGGCGCGTACGGCTTCGCCATCGGCGACGTCTGCGGCACGGGCCCGAACGCGGCCGCGGTGACCGGCCTGGCCCGGCACGCCCTGCGCCTGCTGGCCCGCGAGGGCCTCAGCGGACCGGCCGTGCTGGAGCGCCTCAACTCGGCCATCCTCGACGAGGGCGACCGCAGCCGCTTCCTGACCCTCCTGTACGGCGAGATGCGCCCCCAGGAGGACGGCAGCGCCGAGATGAAGGTGGTGTGCGCCGGCCATCCGCTCCCGCTGCGACTGCGCCAGGACGGCACGGTGGAGGCCGCCGCCGAACCCCAGCCGCTCCTCGGCGTCATCGAGGACCTGGACCTTTACGAGCAGACGGTCACGCTCGACCCGGGCGACGTCCTGCTGTGCGTCACGGACGGGGTGACAGAACGCCGGGAGGGCACCCGCATGCTCGGCGACGACGGCCTAGCGGACGTGCTGACGACCTGCACGGGACTGACGGCGGGCGCGGTGGCCGCGCGCATCATGCGCGCGGTGGAGCGTTTCGCGTCGGACGCGCCCTCGGACGACATGGCCATTCTGGCGATGCGGGTCCCCGGCCTCCAGAAGGACTGAGCGGGCCGGGGAAAAGGGCATGAAAAAGGCCCCACCCGTGAGGGTGGGGCCTTTTCGACGGAGCCCCCAAACGGAATCGAACCGTTGACCTTCTCCTTACCATGGAGACGCTCTGCCGACTGAGCTATAGGGGCCTGTCGCCTTTTCGAGGTTTCCCCCGCGGCAACGGAATAGATCATACCCCGATGACGCCCGAGTTCCCAAATTCGCTCAGAAGGCAGCCTGAAGCAGTCCGCCGAGGGCGTTGCAGGCGGACACGATCCGCTGCATCTCCCGCTTCGTCAGCGAGGCGTCCACCGGCAGCGCCAGCGTCTCGTCGGCGGCCAGTTCCGTCTCCGGCAGGGACACGCACCGCCGGAACTCCGGCAGCCGGTGCACGGGCGTCTTCACCGGCACCCGGCAGTCAACTCCCTTGCCGCGCAGGGCCCGAGCGAAGGCGTCCCGGTCGGGCCTGCCGTTCCCGGGCACCCGTACGACGTACTGCTGGTAGGTGTGTCCGTCGCCACCGTCCGGGGTCCGTACCCCGCGCAACTTCGCGTCGAGGTAGCCGGCCCGCTGCCGACGCTGCGCGATCTCGTCGTACGGCGCCTCGGACTCGCCCTGCTCCAGGACCAGCAGTCCGTGCCGTTGCCCCAGCGCGTGCAACCGCGGGATGTCGGCCCACCGGCCGAATCGGTGTACGACAACGACCGCCGCCGAACGGTCCGTTATGGCCGCTTCCACCGCCGACACGTCGAGGCAGTAGGTCAGCGGATCTATGTCGGCGAACACCGGAAGCGCACCGGCCAGTGTCACGGCCTCGGCGACCTCGGCGTTCCCGAAGGCCGGCACGATGACCTCGTCGCCGACTCCGATGCCGGCGGCCCTGAGCATTGCAGCAGTACCCATGCTGGGATGCTCGGTGCGCAAAGTGAACGTCAAGTTAAGCAAAATAAAAAAGGGTTGGGCCCTGAACCGAAGTTCAGGGCCTAACCCTTTCAATGTTTGTTCGGCGGCGTCCTACTCTCCCACAGGGTCCCCCCTGCAGTACCATCGGCGCTGTGAGGCTTAGCTTCCGGGTTCGGAATGTAACCGGGCGTTTCCCTCACGCTATGACCACCGAAACACTATGAAACAGACAACCAGACCGCTAACCGATAGCGGGGCTGTTCGTGGTTTCAGAACCAACACAGTGGACGCGAGCAACTGAGGACAAGCCCTCGGCCTATTAGTACCGGTCACCTCCACCAGTTACCTGGCTTCCAGATCCGGCCTATCAA
Organism: Streptomyces sp. NPDC006655; assembly: GCF_040703965.1. Classification (NCBI taxonomy): domain Bacteria; kingdom Bacillati; phylum Actinomycetota; class Actinomycetes; order Kitasatosporales; family Streptomycetaceae; genus Streptomyces; species Streptomyces sp. NPDC006655. The sequence continues at coordinate 54,747 of NZ_JBEYJU010000060.1, forward strand.
C
>NZ_JBEYJU010000061.1:0-54115 GCF_040703965.1 Streptomyces sp. NPDC006655
AGCCACCTGGCCCGCCACCCCGTGCGTCGAGCGTGCGTGCCGGGCGTCGCGACGCCGCGGAGATCCATCAGAAGGGCCCTAGAGGGGCGTGACGTACGCCCCGGAGATCCCGCCGTCCACCAGGAAGTCGCTGGCGTTGACGAACGAGGAGTCGTCGCTGGCCAGGAAGGCGACGGCGGCGGCGATCTCCTCGGCCTCGGCGAACCGGCCCACGGGAATGTGCACCAGCCGGCGGGCGGCCCGCTCGGGGTCCTTGGCGAACAGCTCCTGGAGCAGCGGGGTGTTGACCGGTCCGGGGCACAGGGCGTTGACGCGGATGCCCTCGCGGGCGAACTGCACACCCAGTTCACGGGACATGGCCAGCACCCCGCCCTTGGAGGCGGTGTACGAGATCTGCGAGGTGGCCGCGCCCATCCGGGCCACGAAGGACGCCGTGTTGATGATGGAGCCCTTGCCCTGCCGCCGCATGTAGGGGATGGCGGCCTTGCAGCAGAGGTAGACGGAGGTGAGGTTGACCTCCTGGACGCGCTTCCAGGCCTCCAGGCCGGTCTCCAGGATGGAGTCGTCGTCGGGTGGCGAGATGCCGGCGTTGTTGAAGGCGATGTCGACGCTTCCGTAGGTCTCGTAGGCCGTCCGGAACAGGGCCTCGACCTGTTCGGGGTCGGTGACGTCGACCTTGACGAAGGTTCCGCCGACCTCCTCGGCCGCGGCCTTGCCGCGGGTCTCGTCGACGTCGCCGCAGACGACGTGGGCGCCCTCGGAGGCCAGCCGCCGGGCGGTGGCGAGGCCGATGCCGCTGCCGGCGCCGGTGATGACGGCGGTACGGCCGACGAGCCGGCGGCAGACGATCTCTTCGGTGGATGCGGTCACTGTGCGGGGCCCTCCATGCTGATGAAGACGTTCTTGGTCTCGGTGAAGGCGGCGAGCGCGTCCGGGCCGAGTTCGCGGCCGATCCCCGACTGCCTGAAGCCGCCGAAGGGGGTCCAGTAGCGGACGCTGGAGTGGGAGTTGACGGACAGGTTGCCGGCCTTGACGGCCCCCGAGACGCGCAGCGCGCGGCCCACGTCCCGGGTCCAGATCGAGCCGGAGAGGCCGTACTCGGTGTCGTTGGCGAGCCGGATCGCGTCGGCCTCGTCGTCGAACGGGACGACCACGGCGACCGGTCCGAAGACCTCCTCGACGGCCACGCGCGCGTGCGGGTCGACGCCGGTGAGGACGGTGGGCGGGAACCAGAAGCCGGGGCCCTCGGGGGCCTTGCCCCGGATGCCCGGCGCGTCCGCGTCGACGTACGAACGGACGCGTTCCAGCTGCGACTTGGAGATCAGCGGGCCCATGTCGGTCTTCTCGTCCGCCGGATCGCCCACGATGACGGACTCGATCGCGGGGGCGAGCAGGGCCAGGAAGCGGTCGTGGACGGACCGTTGGACGAGGATGCGGGTGCGGGCGCAGCAGTCCTGCCCGGAGTTGTCCAGGAAGGACATCGGGGCGGCGGCCGCGGCGGCCTCGACGTCGGCGTCGGCGAAGACGATGTTGGGGCTCTTGCCGCCGAGTTCGAGGGTGACGCGCTTCACCTGGTCGGCGCAGAGCGCCATGATGCGCCTGCCGACCCGGGTGGAACCGGTGAACACGATCTTGGCGACGCCGGGGTGGCGGACCAGGGCGTCGCCCGCGATGTCGCCGCGGCCGGGGAGTACCTGGAGGAGGTCTTCCGGGAGCCCTGCCGCCAGGGCGAGTTCGGCGAGGCGGAGGGCGGTGAGCGGGGTCGTCTCGGCGGGCTTGAGGAGCACCGCGTTGCCGGCGGCGAGGGCCGGGGCGGTGCCCCAGGCCGCGATGGGCATGGGGAAGTTCCAGGGGGCGATGACGCCGACGACCCCCAGGGGTTCGAGCAGCGTGACGTCGAGGCCGCCGGCGACCGGGATCTGCCGGCCGGTCAGCCGTTCCACTCCCCCGGCCGCGTAGTCGAGCAGGTCACGGACGTTGCCGGCCTCCCAGCGGGCGTTGCCGAGGGTGTGACCGGCCTCCCGGACCTCCAGCCGGGCCAGTTCCTCGCGGTGTTCGTCCACCACGACGGCGAACCGGCGCAGCAGCCGGGCCCGTTCGCCGGGGGCGAGCGCGGCCCAGCGCTCCTGGGCCCGCGCGGCCCGCCGTACGGCGGTGTCGATGTCCTGCGCCGTGGCTCCTGGGACGGTGGCGACCACCTCCTCGGTGGCCGGGTTGAGGACGTCGAGTTCGTACTGTTGCGACACGTGGTGCCTCACATGCGTTCGAAGGAGCGGCGCAGTTCCCAGTCGGTCACCGCGGCGTCGAAGGCCTCCAGTTCGACGCGGGCCATGTTGCGGTAGTGCGCGACGACCTCGTCGCCGAAGGCCGCCTTGGCGACGGGGCTGTTCTCCCAGAGTTCGGCGGCCTCGCGGAGGGTGGTGGGGACGTGGGCGAAGTCGGCGGCGTAGGCGTTGCCGGGGCAGGGCTCGGGGAGCTCGAGTTTCCGCTCGATGCCGTGGAGCCCGGCCGCGACCAGCCCGGCGACGGCGAGGTGCGGGTTGACGTCGCCGCCGGGCAGCCGGTTCTCGAAGCGCAGCGATCGGCCGTGGCCGACGACCCTGAGCGCGCAGGTGCGGTTGTCGTGGCCCCAGGCGACCGCCGTCGGGGCGAAGGAGCCCGGCTGGAACCGCTTGTAGCTGTTGATGTTGGGGGCGTAGAGGAGGGAGAAGTCGCGGAGGGCGGCGAGCTGTCCGGCGAGGAAGTGCCGCATCACCTCGGACATGCCCTGCCCGTCGGCGAACACGTTGCGGCCGTCCGCGTCCGTCAGCGACAGGTGGATGTGGCAGGAGTTGCCCTCGCGCTCGTTGTACTTGGCCATGAAGGTGAGGGAGACGCCCTCCTGGGCGGCGATCTCCTTGGCGCCGGTCTTGTAGACGGCGTGCTGGTCGCAGGTGACCAGGGCCTCGTCGTAGCGGAAGGCGATCTCGTGCTGTCCGGGGTTGCACTCGCCCTTGGCGGACTCGACGGTCAGCCCGGCCTGCGCCATCTCGTTGCGGATGCGGCGCAGCAGGGGCTCGATCCGCCCGGTCCCCAGCACCGAATAGTCGATGTTGTACTGGTTGGCCGGGGTCAGCCCGCGGTAGTTCGCGTCCCAGGCCGCCTCGTAGGTGTCCTTGAACACGATGAACTCCAGCTCCGTACCGACCTGTGCGGTGTAGCCGAGTTCGGCGAGGCGCTCCAGCTGGCGGCGGAGGATCTGGCGGGGCGCGGCGGCGACCGGGGAGCCGTCGTTCCAGGCGAGGTCGGCGACGAGCATCGCGGTGCCCGCGTTCCAGGGCACGCGGCGGAGGGTGGCGAGGTCGGGGTGCATGGCGAAGTCGCCGTAGCCGCGGTCCCAGGAGGACATGGCGTAGCCGTCGACGGTGTTCATCTCGGTGTCGACGGCGAGGAGGTAGTTGCAGCCCTCGGTGCCGTGGTGGAGGACCTCGTCGAGGAAGAACCGGGCGGCGAACCGCTTTCCCTGGAGGCGCCCTTGCATGTCGGGGAAGGCAAGGACGACAGTGTCGATCTCACCGCCCGCGACGAGGGTGTGCAGCTCCTCGACGCTCAGCGGGGGTGTGCGGTCTGCCACGGGGGGTGCTCCTTCGGCGTCTGTCACGACGGTGCTGCACTGCTGCGGCCGGTCCGGGAGCTCTAAGGTATGGGTGAGAACCATTGCTTGGGAAGGGGGTACGACCCTATGTCGCCGGACGCGGACGGCGCCCTCGACGACCCGTTGACGCCGGTGCTGCGGCCGGTACGGGCGGGCAACGGCTTCGAGGAGGCGCTGGAGCAGATCCTCCAGGTCGTGCGTCTCGGGCTGGTCCCGGGCGGCGAACGGCTGCCCGCCGAGCGGGAGTTGGCGGAGCGCCTCGGCATCAGCCGGGTGACGCTGCGCGAGGTGCTGAAGGTGCTCCAGGACCAGGGTCTGGTGGAGTCCCGGCGGGGGCGGTACGGCGGCACGTTCGTGCTGCCGCGCGCGGACGCCGGTGGCGAGGACGAACTGCGGCGCCGGATCGCCGAGGTCGACATCGAGGACGTGCTGCGGTTCCGCGAGGTGCTGGAGGTGGGCGCGGCCGGGCTGTGCGCGTCGCACGGCCTGCCCGCCGACCAGGCGCACCGCCTCCGGGAGGCCCTGGCCCGTACCCATGAGGCACCCCTCGCGGACTACCGACGCCTGGACACGCTGCTGCACCTGACGATCGCCGAGCTGTGCGGCTCACCCTCCCTGACCGCCCAGTACGCGGCCGTCCGGGCGACCGTCAACGACCTGCTGGACTGCATCCCGCTGCTGGTCCGCAACCTGGAGCACTCGCAGCGCCAGCACATCGCGCTCGTGGAGGCGGTGCTGGACGGGGACGCCGACGGCGCCCGGGAGATGATGCGGGAGCACTGCGCGGGGACGGCGGCGCTGCTGCGGGGTTTCCTGGCGTGAGGCCCGACCGGCATGTCATAAAGGGGTGCACATAAAGGTGTGCGGGTAAACCTTTACGACTCGGGAGGGGCCCATGTCCGGACGGCCGCTGATCGGCGTGAGCACATATCTGGAGGCCGGCACGCGCTGGGGTGTCTGGGAGCTGGAGGCGGCCCTGCTGCCGGCCGGCTATCCGCGCCTGGTGCAGCGGGCGGGCGGGCTGGCGGCGATGCTTCCCCCGGACGCCCCCGAGCACGCGGCGGCGGCGGTGGCCCGGCTGGACGGCCTGGTGATCGCGGGCGGCCCGGACGTGGAACCGGTCCGCTACGGCGCCGAGCCCGGCCCCCGCACCGGCCGCCCCGACCGCCCCCGGGACGCCTGGGAACTGGCCCTGATCGACGCGGCCCTGACGGCGCGGGTCCCGCTCCTCGGGATCTGCCGGGGCATGCAGCTCCTGAACGTCGCCCTGGGCGGCACCCTCGTCCAGCACATCGACGGCCACGCCCAGACACCCGGCGTCTTCGGCCGGCACCCGGTCAAGCCGGTCCCCGGCACGCTGTACGCCGCGGCCGTCCCGGAGGAGACCTCGGTCCCCACCTTCCACCACCAGGCGGTGGACCGCCTCGGGGCGGGCCTCGTGGCCTCGGCCCACGCGACGGACGACGGCACGACCGAGGCGATCGAGCTGCCCGCCGGACGCGGCTGGGTCCTCGGGGTGCAGTGGCATCCGGAGATGGGTGAGGACCTGCGCGTGATGCGGGCCCTGGTCACCGCCGCGACCTGAGCCGGCCCAACGCCGCGTCCCTCCTGCGCACGCCGGCACGGGCGCAGGCCGGGGGCCGGGCGGCGCGGGCCGGCACTGCCGCGGCGGGTGCCGGGCCGGCGTGGTCAGCCGCGGGTGAGGGAGAGCAGTTCTCGGGCCGGGCCCGCCGGGCGGTGGCCCGTCGGCCATACCGCCCGCAGGTCACGGCGCAGCGCCACTCCCTCCACCGGGATGCCCAGCAGCCGCCGCATCGCCAGTTCCTCGCCCACCGCGAGCTCGCTCAGGACCGCCGGGCCCGCGCCGCTGACCGCCGACGCCTTCACCGCCGTCGTCGAGGACAGCTCGATCAGCGGACGGGCCAGGCCGCCAAGGGCCGCGTCGAGGACCTGACGGGTGCCGGAACCGCGTTCGCGGAGGATCAGCGGGGTCGCCGCCAGTTCCGCCGCGGCCAGCGGGCGTCGACGGCGGGCCCAGGGATGGGCGGGGGCGACCACGACGATCAGACGGTCGTGGGCTATCACCGTCGAGTCCAGCCCCTGCGGGACGGTCAGCCCCTCCACGAACCCCAGGTCCGCCTCGCCCGCGAGCAGCCGCTCCGCGACCGCCGCCGAGTTGCCCGCGAGCAGGGACACCGCCGTGTCGGGACGCTGGGCGCGCAGCGCGAGCAGCCAGCCCGGCAGCAGGTACTCGGCGATCGTCATGCTCGCCGCGACCCGCAGCCGTGAGTCCCGCCGGTCCCGCAGCGCCTGCGCCCCCGCGTCGAACGCCTCGGCCGCCTCCACCACCCGGCGCGCCCAGTCGGTCACCAGCGCCCCCGCGTCCGTGAGCCGGGAGCCGCGCGGTGAGCGGTCGACGAGGGCCACGCCCAGCTGCCGTTCCATGGAGCGGATCCGGCTGCTGGCCGCGGGCTGGCTGATGCCGACCTCCCGCGCCGCCGCCCCCAGGCTGCCCAGCCGGGCCACCGCGAGCAGCAGCTCCAGCGCGCCGAGGTCCGGCACCCGGTGCGCCAGCGTGCCGCCGCCCGTCCGCTCCTCCGTCTCGCTCATAAGACCAGCTTATGCCCCCATAGGGACGGAGTCCCTGGTGGTGGGCCCGGGCCGGCGGGAGCGTGGTCCCATGGTCACCGCAGTCCGCCATCTGGGCCCCCACTGGTACGCCCCCGTGATGGGCACCGCCGCCCTCGCCGTCGGCGGTGGCACGCTCACCACCGGCGGCTCGCGTGCGCTGTTCGTCGGCATCTGGGCGTTGTCCCTGCTGCAACTGGTGGTCCTGCTGGCCGCCCGTGCCCTGCACTGGACCCGCCACGGCGACCAGGCGCGCGCCCACCTCCGGGACCCCGCCGCGGCCCCCTTCTACGGCTGCCTGTCCATGGCCCTGCTCGCCGTCGGCGGGGGTGCCCTCGCCCTCGGCCGGGACTGGATCGGCGAGCCGGCCGCCGTCGTACTGGACTGCGTGCTGTTCGTCGCCGGTACGACGGTCGGGCTCGCGGCGGCCGTCGCCGTGCCGTACCTGATGGCCGTACGGCACCGGGTCGAACCGGGGCAGGCCTCCCCGGTGTGGCTGCTGCCGCTGGTCGCACCGATGGTGTCGGCGGCGCTGGGGCCCCGGCTGGTCCCGTACCTGCCGCCCGGACAGCCGCGCGCGACCCTGCTCTACGGCTGCTTCGCGCTGTTCGGGCTGAGTCTGCTGGCCACGCTGCTGATGCTGACCCTCGTCTTCGCCCGGCTGGTGACCGGCGGTCCGCTGCCCCTCGCGCTCACCCCGGCGCTCTTCCTGGTGCTGGGCCCGCTCGGGCAGTCGACCACCGCGGTGGGTGCCTTCGCGGACCTCGCGCCAGGAGTCGTACCCGCCGCCACCGCCACCGGCTTCGGCGTGCTCGCCGTGGTGTACGGCGTGCCCGTCATGGGCTTCGCGCTGCTGTGGCTGGCACTCGCCGTCACCCACCTGGTGCGGGCCCGTCGGCACGGCATGCGGTTCGCCATGACGTGGTGGGCCTTCACCTTCCCGGTGGGCACGTGTGTCACCGGCGCCGCCGCCCTGGGCCGGCACACCGGGCTCGCCGTGTACGACTGGCTCGCGGCGGGTCTGTACGGCCTCCTCGTCACCGGCTGGCTCGTGGCCGCCTGCGGCACCGTGCGCGGGCTGCTCAGCGGCGAGCTGCTCGCAGGGCCTCACCCAGCACCCGTGGCGCCGTCGCCAGTGACGGGCCGTACCACGTCAGGTGCCGGCCGCTGACCAGCGCGCAGGGCAGCCCGCCGAAGGCCTCCGGCCCGTCGTCGGCGCTGAAGCGGTAGGGCTCGTCGGGGAGGACCACCAGGTCCGGGGAGGTGCCGATCAGGTCCGGGAGCGGGACGCGCGGGTACCGCTCGGGGTGGGCCGCGAAGAGGTTCCGTACCCCCAGCCGTGCCAGTACGTCACCGGCGAAGGTGTCCCGGCCGAGGACCATCCACGGGCGCCGCCAGACCGGTACGACCGCGGTCGTCGCGGCCGGTCCGGCGGGCGGCGGCGCGGCCCAGGCCGCCTCCGCCTCGTCCAGCCAGCGGGGGCGGTCACCCACCCCGCACGCGGCCAGCACCCGGGGCAGTTCCCGGAATGCCTCCGGTACGTTCCGCACCCTGGTGACCAGTACCTCCACGCCGGCGGTGCGCAGGGCGTCCAGGTCGGGTGCGCGGTTCTCCTCCTCGTTGGCGACCACCAGGTCGGGGGCGAGGGCCAGGACGCGGTCGAGGGCGGGGTTCTTGGTGCCGCCGACCCGGGGGACGTCGAGGTCCGCCGGGTGGGTGCACCAGTCGGTGGCGCCGACGAGCACCCCTCGGTCGGTCTCGGCGATCGCCTCGGTGAGGGAGGGGACCAGGCAGACCGTCCGGGGAGCGTCAGCGCGAGCGATCCTGGACCGCCTCGATGTGTTCCGCCACCGCGACGACGACGACCCTGGTGTCGGGGACCGTGGCGCGCCACCGGTGGCGGACTCCGCCGGTGAGGTAGAGGGTGTCACCGCGGCCGAGGCGGTAGGCGCGTCCCTCTGCCTCGATCTCCACCGCGCCGTCGGCGACGTACATCAACTCGTCGTTGCGGTGCTGGAACTCACGGCCGGCGTCGTGGTCGCCGGTGAACTCGGAAGCGTGCAGCTGATGGTGGCCGCGGACCAGCGAACGCACCCTGGGTGCGAAGTCCGGCTCGGCGGCGTCGGAGCGCACGAGGTCCACACTGCACGCCGGATCGGCCGCGGCGAGGAGTTCGACGGCCGTGGTGCGCAGGGCGTCGGCGACCTTCTCCAGGGAGGTGCGGCTGGGCCGGGCCCGGTCGTTCTCGATCTGGCTCAGGAAGGGCACCGACAGGCCGCTGCGCTCGGCCACGACGGCGAGGGTGAGCTCCAGCGCACGGCGGCGCCGCCGGACTGCCGCGCCCACCCGCACGGGCTGCTGGTCCTTGTGGTCGCCCATCGCTCCGGCTCCCTCCTTCGCTCGTCGTCCGTCTTCCGGGTCTCCCGGCTTCGGCCGGCCCCTCCCCGAGGGGTTCTCTGCACCCTACGCATGTTCGGCAAACCGTTTCAGGCGGGCGTCACATCCCTGTCACGTCCGGTCGGTACCACCCTCACGGTTCACGCCAGTGCGCGCGGTCCCCCGGACCGCGCCGGGCGCGGCCCGCCCCGCGGGACGAACACGCTGACCAGGAGCGGCGGACGCCCGTCGGGACCGGCGACCGGCACGGCCGGACCACCCGCGAGGGGCCCGCTGCGGCCGGTGGCGGGCGGGGCGGACGGCCGGCCCGACCGCGGGGACGCCACTCGGGTTCAATGCGGGAGCGGTCGGCGGTGTTCCCGGTGTCGGCGGCGCAGGCCGAGGCCTGGGCAGCACTGTTGCGCTGCGTGGTTGGCCGGATCCTTTTCGTGGACGCGGGCGCGGGCCGGTCGGCGCGCCCCGGCGGTGTCGGCGGGGTACGGCATGATGCGTGGCGTGACCGCACGACTGATGCTTCTCGACACCGCCTCGCTGTACTTCCGCGCCTACTTCGGCGTCCCGGACTCCGTGAAGGCGCCGGACGGCACCCCGGTGAACGCCGTGCGCGGGCTGCTGGACTTCATCGACCGGCTGGTCAAGGACCACCGCCCGGACCTGCTGGTGGCCTGCATGGACGCCGACTGGCGGCCGCAGTGGCGGGTGGACCTGATCCCCTCCTACAAGGCGCACCGGGTCGCCGTGGAGCACGAGTCCGGCCCGGACGAGGAAGAGGTACCGGACACGCTCTCCCCTCAGGTGCCGGTCATCGAGGAGGTGCTGGACGCGCTCGGCATCGCCCGGGTGGGCGTCGCCGGCTACGAGGCGGACGACGTGATCGGCACGTTCACCGCACGCGCCGACGGCCCGGTCGACATCGTCACCGGCGACCGCGACCTCTACCAGCTGGTGGACGACGAGCGCGGGGTGCGGGTGCTGTACCCGCTCAAGGGTGTCGGCACCCTGCAGACCACCGACGAGGCGTGGCTGCGCGAGAAGTATGGGGTGGACGGACCGGGGTACGCGGATCTGGCACTGCTGCGCGGTGACCCGAGCGACGGTCTGCCGGGCGTGCCGGGCATCGGCGAGAAGACCGCGGCGAAGCTGATCGCCGAGTTCGGCGACCTGGCCGGGATCATGGCGGCGGTCGACGATCCGAAGGCGAAGCTCACGCCGTCGCAGCGCAAGCGGCTGGACGAGGCGCGGCCCTATGTCGCGGTGGCACCGAAGGTGGTCCGGGTCGCCGGTGACGTGCCGTTGCCGGAGGTCGACATCACACTGCCGAAAGCCCCGCGCGACCCGAGGCAGTTGAACGTCCTGGCGACCCGCTGGGGTCTGGGCGGTTCACTGAATCGCCTGCTGACGACACTGGAAGCGTGAAGTGGAGAAGTTTCCCGGCAAAACACCGGTAAAACACGCTCCTCACGTGTTCATGGAAGAGGTGTCAACCAGGAAAGGGATGCTAACTTAGGTAACCCTAACCATTGGAGCAGGAGGCCGGTCATGGCAGAGCGCCCGGGACGTAAGCCGCGCAAGCCGCAATCCGCCCAGGTCGTGCGTACCGAGCGACTGACCCCGCACATGCAGCGCGTGGTCCTCGGCGGCGAGGGACTGGCCGGCTTCGCCGCGGACACCTGCACCGACCACTACGTGAAACTCCTCTTCGGACCTGAGGGCGTCACCTACCCGGACCCCTTCGACCTTGAGCAGATCCGCGCGGAATACCCGCGGGAGCAGTGGCCGGTGACCCGTACCTACACGGTGCGCTCCTGGAACCCAGAACTCCGGGAACTGACCCTGGACTTCGTCGTGCACGGCGACGAGGGCCTGGCCGGGCCCTGGGCCTGCCGGGTACAGCCCGGCGAGACCGTGCGCTTCATGGGCCCCGGCGGCGCCTACGCCCCCGCCGCGGACGCCGACTGGCATCTGCTGGCCGGTGACGAGAGCGCGCTGCCCGCGATCGCCCGCTCCCTGGAGTCCCTGCCCGCCGGCTCCCGCGCCTTCGCCTTCGTCGAGGTGTCCGGTCCCGAGGAGGAGCAGAAGATCGACTCGGACGTGGCGGTCGTCTGGCTGCACCGGGGCGAGCGGCCGGTCGGTGAGGCCCTGGTCGCGGCCGTACGGGCGCTGGAGTTCCCGGAGGGCCGGGTGCACGCCTTCGTCCACGGCGAGGCCGGCTTCGTGAAGGAACTGCGGGCCCTGCTGAGGGTCGAGCACCAGATCCCGCGCGACGACCTGTCGATCTCCGGCTACTGGCGCCTCGGCCACAACGAGGACGGCTGGCAGGCCTCCAAGCGTGACTGGAACGCCCGCATCGAGGCGGAGCAGGAGGGCGGCGCGGCCGCGGCCTGAGAAGAGGCCCGGGGTCCCCCGGGTTCCATGGGGCGCCGTCACCCGGAAACCGGGCGGCGCGCCCCACTGAACCCCGTCACACGGAACCCCGTCACACGGAACGCCGTCACACGGAACGCTGGTAGGACCTGAACGTCCTGATCGACAGCCACACCGCCGCGACCGCCAGCGCCAGCAGCGCCCCGCCCCGGCCGAGCACCGCACCCCAGTCCGGGTCCGCCGACATCGCCGAACGGCCGGCCACCATGGCCCAGTTGAGCGGGTTGAAGTCGGCTATGTGCCGCATCCAGCCGGGCATCTGGGACGGCGCCATGAACGCGCTGGACAGAAAGGTCAGCGGGAGGAGCAGGAAGGTGTTGATCCCGATGATCGACTCCCGCTCGCGCACCAGCATGCCGAGCGCGTTGGACAGCGCGCCGAAGACCGTGCCGAGCAGGACGGCGGCCACCACCAGGACCACGATGCCCGCGACCCCGCCCGGGTAGTCCGCGCCGCCCAGCAGCCCGAGCAGCACGATGATCAGTGACTGGCCGGCGGTGACCAGGCCGTTGTTCACCACGTTGCCGTTCATCAGCGCGGCCCTGCTGACCGGGGTGGTCAGGAAGCGGTTCAGGGTGCCGCGCTGGATCTCCTCCAGCGTCCCCATCCCGGCCCACATGTTGGAGCTGAGGGCGCTCATCACCACCACGCCCGGCACCAGGTAGTCGAGGTAGGAGGTGGTGCCGAAGCCGCCCAGCTCGACGACCTTCTTGAAGAGGTTGCCGAACAGGAACAGCCAGATCACGGGCTGGATCAGGGTGATGACCGCGTACGCGGGCTGGCGGGCGAAGACCAGGAGCTGACGCTGCGCCATGTACCAGGTCTGGGAGACGGCGTTGCTCATCGGGCACCTCCGGTCAGGGCGAGCGCGTCGAAGGCACCGTCGGCCTCCGCGTACCGGCGGCCCGCGTAGCGCAGATAGACGTCGTCGAGAGACGGCCGGGCGACCGTCGCGGCCACCACGGTCACCCCGGCCCGCTCCAGTGCGGCGAGCAGCGCGGGCACGGCGGCGGCCCCGTCGTCGGCGCGCGCGCTGATCCGGCGCCCGTCGAACAGCGCCTCGCGCACGCCCGGAAGACCGGTCAGCGCGGTCGCGAGCAGGGTACGACCGGCCTCCCCGGGCGCCTCGCGCAGTTCCACATGCACGGCGTCGCCCCGCAGTTCGCCCTTGAGGGAGTCGGGGGTGCCCTCGACCACGACCCGGCCGCGGTCGACGATCGCGATCCGCTCGGCGAGCCGGTCGGCCTCCTCCAGATAGTGCGTGGTGAGCAGGATCGTCAGGCCCTCCTCACCGGCCAGCCGGCCGATCTCGTCCCACATCGCGGTGCGGGCCTCCGGGTCGAGACCGGTGGTGGGCTCGTCGAGGAAGAGCACCTCGGGGCGGTGGACCAGGCCGAGGGCCACGTCGAGACGGCGCCGCATGCCTCCGGAGTAGCCCTTGACCGGGCGGCCGGCGGCCTCGGTGAGGCTGAAGCGGGCCAGCAGTTCGTCGACTCGGCGGTCGAGGGCGGCGCCGCGCAGACCGTAGAGCCTGCCCTGGAGAGCCAGGTTCTCCCGGCCGGTGGCGACCGGGTCGGCGCCGGAGTTCTGGGCGACCACGCCGATCGCACGGCGCACCCGGCCCGGGTGGCGCAGCACGTCGTGGCCGGCCACGGTGGCGGTGCCCGAGTCGGGTCGGGCCAGGGTGGTGAGGATCTTGACGGTGGTCGACTTTCCTGCGCCGTTGGGCCCGAGGAGCCCGAAGACGGTGCCGGGTTCGACGGTGACGTCCAGGCCGTTCAGGGCGGTGACGTCGCCGGGATAGGTCTTGATCAACTGGCGCGCCTGCACTGCGGGCGCACGGGTGCTCATGTCGACTGCTCTCCTGAGGATGCGTGGGACTTCACGACTGATCCGCACGATGAGCACCGGGCTATCCTGGGTGTGCCGCACCTCGATGGCCCGGAGCCGCCGCACGGCGGGTTCGGTTCGGGGTTCGAGACCCCGGCCGGGCTGCTGCAACAGCTCAGCCGGGGTCTGCTCCGTCAGTTCGGCTTCTGCTCGAATTCGGCCTCCAGCCTGAGGTATTCGTCGGGGATCTCCCCCGTCTCGTGGAAGTGCCGCCAGTCGACGACGCCCGGGAAGCTGCCCTCCGTCAGCTCCGCCAGGAAGCCGCGCACCCACTCGGCCTCCGCCTCCACCATGTGCACCTGGTACTCGGCCTCGATCACGAAGAGCCGGGGCAGGGTCTCACGCAGCTTCTCGAGGCCCCCGCGCGCGCTCGCGGCCTGCACGTCGAGGACTTTCAGCCGCTCCTCGAGCAGCCGGGCCACCTCGTCGGGCGGGAGCGCCCCCAGCAGCGACAGCGCCGCCTCGAACACGGGGTACTCCTTGGCCGGTACGGCGACCAGGTCCGAGAGCCACTCGACCGTCTCCACGCGCCCCGCGTCGGTGATGCCGTAGAGCGTGCGCTCGGGGCGGTTGCCCTGCCGCTCCACGTCCGTCACCTCGACGAAGCCGTGTTTCTCCAGGTTCTGCACCACGGTGTAGAGCGAGCCGTAGTTGATCTTCAGGCTGGCGTCCTTCCCGCGACTGCGCAAGGTCTGGGCGATCTCGTACGGGTGCATGGGCCGCTCGACGAGCAGCACCATCACGGCGAGCGCCAGGGGATTGGACAGTTTGCGGCGCTTGGCAGCCATCGACCCTCACCCCCCTTTCTCGTCACCGAGCCCATGGACGGAATATCCGCGGTCTGAATATCCGCCACCGAACATATCGCGACTCCCACACTCCGTCAATGCACACGATGTATCGCGTTCGAGCGGTCCTCGCAAGAGCGTGAGGACTTGGGCCCGCCCCGGACACGCCGGTGTGACGCGGCCGAAACAGCTCGTCCCTAATTTCTGTCGCTCGACAGGAAGTCCGCCTGACAGGCAGGTACCGCCGTGACGACGACCGACGACCGCTCGCTGAAAACGACCGCCGACCACTCCCTGGAGGAGTTCGGCTACCGCCAGGAGCTGCACCGCAGCCTCGGCCGGTACGCCTCCTTCGCCGCCGGGTTCTCCTTCATCTCCGTACTGACGACCGTCTTCCAGTTCTTCGCCTTCGGGTACGCCTTCGGCGGCCCGGTCTTCTTCTGGGCCTGGCCTGCCGTGCTGGTCGGCCAGCTGCTGGTGGCCGCCTGCTTCGCCGAGCTCGCCGGGCGCTATCCCCTCTCCGGTGCGATCTACCAGTGGTCCTCACGCCTGTCGAACCCGTCCTTCGGCTGGTTCGCCGGCTGGATCATGGTGATCGGACAGATCGTGGTGGTCGCGGCGGCCGCGCTCGCCCTGCAGATGGTGCTGCCCGCGCTCTGGTCGGGCTTCCAGCTGATCGGCACCGACCCCACGCCGACCTCACCCGACGGCGCCGCCAACGCGGCCGTCCTGGGCGTCGTCCTGCTGGTGCTCACCACCCTGGTGAACATCCTGGACAACCGGGTGATGTCCGTGATCAACCGGGTCGGGGTGACCGCCGAGATCATCGGCGCGGTGCTGATCGTCGTCCTGCTGCTCACCCACTCCAGGCGCTCCCCCGGCATCACCTTCCACACCGGGACGGCCGCCGAGGGCGGTCTGCTCGGCGCGTTGCTGGTCGGTTCGTTCACGGCCGCCTACGTCATGATCGGATTCGACAGCGCCGGCGAGATGAGCGAGGAGACGCACCAGCCGCGGCGGACGGCGCCGCGGACGATCCTCACCGCGTTGTCCGCGGCGGGCCTGCTCGGCGGCCTGGTCATCCTCGGCGGCCTGCTGGCCGCGCCCAGCCTGACCGACGGGCACCTGGGCGTCGACGGGCTGAGCTACGTCCTGACCAGCAGCCTCGGGGACGGTGTCGGTCGGGTGCTGCTGGCCGACGTGGTGGTGGCGATCGCGGTGGCGACGCTGGCGATCCAGACCGCGGCCTCCCGGATGCTGTTCTCCATGGCACGGGACGGGCAGCTCCCGTTCGCCTCCCGGCTGGCCCGGGTGAATCCCCGTACCGGCATGCCGGGGGCGCCGGCCGTCGTGGTGGGGGTGCTGGCCGCCGTACTGCTGCTGCTCGACTTCGCCTCGCCGGACGCGTTCCTCGCGATCGGGACGACGTGCATCGTGCTGCTGTACCTGGCGTACGCGATGGTCACCGGGCCGCTGCTGGTGCGGCGGCTGCGCGGGGAGTTCCGGGCCGCGGGGGCGGACGAGACCGGGGCGCCGTTGTTCTCGCTGGGACGGTGGGGGGTGCCGGTGAACGCGGTGGCGCTGGTGTGGGGGCTGGCGATGGCGGTGAACCTGGCGTGGCCCCGGGGCGCGGTGTACGACCCGGCCGGGGGGCACTGGTACTTCCGGTGGTTCACCGTGCTGTTCCTGACCGGGACCGTGGTGGCGGGCGGCGCCTGGCGGCTCGCGCGGGCGGAGTCGCGACGTGCGGTAGCCGTGCCGGAGGCGGTGGCGTAGCGCGCCGGGTGCGGGGGCGCGGGGGCCTGCCGGGCAGTCCCCCGCGCCCCCGACGGGGCGCCCCCCGTACCCTTGCTGCAAATGAGACGCAAGACCGCTGCCCCGCCTTCACCTCTCCCCCAGCGGCACGGGGTCGACGCCGTTCGGGTGCGGTTGCCGTGGTCCGAGGAGTGGGCCACGGTCGGCGACTACCTGATCGAGCGCCTCTCCGGCGCCGCCCCCGGCCTCGTCGCCGGCATGCTGGAGTCGGGGCTGGTCGTGGGCGTCGACGGACGCCCCGTCGGCGCCCGGACCCCCTACACGCCCGGTCTCCACCTCTGGTTCCACCGCGACCTGCCCCCCGAGGTCCCCGTCCCCTTCGCCCTCGACGTCGTCCACCGTGACGAGCACCTCGTGGTCGTCGACAAACCGCACTTCCTCGCCACCACGCCGCGCGGCAGTCACGTCACGGAGACCGCGCTCGCCCGGCTGCGGCGGGAGCTGGGGATTCCCGAGCTGGGAGCGGCCCATCGGCTGGACCGACTCACCGCCGGGCTGGTGATGTTCGTCGTGCGCCCCGGGGAGCGGGGCGCCTACCAGTCGTTGTTCAGGGAGCGGCGGGTGCGCAAGGAGTACGAGGCCATCGCGCCGTACGATCCCTCACTGTCCCTGCCCCGGACCGTACGGAGCCGGATCGTCAAGGACCGCGGGGTGCTCGCGGCTCAGGAGGTCGACGGGCCGGTCAATGCCGAGACCCTGGTGGAACTCGTCGAGCACAGCGGGGAGTTGGGCCGGTACCGGCTCATCCCGCACACCGGGCAGACCCATCAGCTGCGGGTCCACATGAACGCGTTGGGCGTGCCGATCCTCGGCGATCCGCTGTACCCGGTCGTCACCGCCCCCGTGCCGGACGGTGACTTCCGCCGTCCGCTGCAACTGCTGTCACGGAAGCTGGAGTTCACCGACCCGGTCACGGGGGTGGCGCATCGGCTGTGCAGCGCACGGAAGCTGGCCGCCTGGGAGTCGTACCAGGACTGGACCGGCCGCCAGGTCGGCTGACTCCCGATACTGGAGTCCCTAGCGGCCCAGCCACCAGCGGCGCAGTCGCGGCCAGATGCCACGCGGCTCGGGCACGGCCTCGGCGGGGGGTGCCACGGGGGGCGCGACCGGCTCCGGGGCGATCGGCGCCGGGGCCGGCCGGGCGATGCCGATCTGCCAGTCGGTGCGCTGCGGCGGCACGAGGGCCGGGCTCGGCATGAGGGTCACGTCCTGCTTCGGCTTCGGGTCGAAGCGCACCGGCAGTTCCACCAGGTGCCGGGAGGCGATCGACGCCCGCCAGCGCAGATCCTCCTCGTCGCAGTCGAGCTGGATGTCCGAGAGGCGGGTCAGCAGCTGGTCGACCCCGACGTCGGCGATGGCACGGCCGATGTCCTGGCCGGGGCATTCGTGCGGACCGCCGCCGAAGGCGAGGTGGGAACGGTTGCCCTGCATGTTGGCGCTGAGGTCGGGGCGGACGCGCGGGTCGACGTTGCCCGGCGCGGGCGCGTAGAGGAGCCCGTCGCCCTTGCGGATGCGCTGGCCGCCGAGTTCCGTGTCCTGCTTGGCGAAGTAGGCGAAGACCGTGCTGAAGGGGGGCTCGTCCCACAGCGACTGCTCGATCGCCTCCGGCACCGTCATCTGGCCGCCGTTGAGCTGGGCCCGGAAGCCGGGCTCGGTGAGGACCATGCGCAGCGCGTTGGCCAGCAGGTTGGCGGTGGTCTCGTAGGCGGCGATGAGGACGACCCGCAGGTGCTGGGCGACCTCGTCGTCGTTGAGCCGGGCCGGGTGGTTGATGAGGTGGCTGGTGAAGTCGTCCTCCGCGCGGGCCCGGCGGCGAGCGGTGAGCCGGGTCAGGCAGCCCATGACGTACTCGTTGCTGGCGATCGCGGTCGAGGTGCCCTTGAGCATGTCGCGGGCCGCCTCCACGATCCGGTCGTTGTACTCCTCGGGCATGCCGAGCAGTTCGCACATGACCGCCATCGGCAGGTGCTCCGAGTACTGGGAGACCAGCTCGGCGCGGCCCTTCTCGCAGAACTCGTTGACCAGCAGCTGGGTGTAGCGGCCGATGAGGCGGCGGATGCTGCGGTGGTCGATGGTGGTCATGGCGCCCTGGACCGCCGCACGCAGGCGCAGGTGTTCGTCGCCCTCGGCGTGGGAGCAGATGGGCTGCCAGGCGATGTGCGGCATCAGGGGGTGGTCGGGCTTGACCATGCCTTCGCGCAGCGGGGTCCAGATGCGGCTGTCCCGGGTGAAGACGCCGGGGGTGCGGACCATCTGGAGGTTCTCGGTGAGTCCGAGGACCACCCAGATCGGTACGTCGTCGTGGAGGAGCACGGGTGCCACCGCGCCGTGCTCCTGGCGCAGCTTCTCGTAGAGTTCGCCCAGGTGGTCCGCGTCGGCGCCGAAGAGCCGCTGCAGTCCGCCGGGGCCGCGGTCGTGGGCGGGGCCGCGGTCGTGCGCCGGGCAGCCGGGCGGTGGGGCCGGGTCCGTACCGGGTGCGGCGGGTCGGGGGGATTCTGGCGTCACAGTGATCGCTCCGGAAGAGGTGTCAGGTGAGCGCGCCGGACATGGCGAGCGAGTGCAGGAAGCGCATCAGCGTCATGAGGACGTCCCGGCTGGAGGCCCGGCGTCGGGCGTCGCAGTCGACGATGGGGATCTCGGGGGGCAGGTCCAGTGCGGTGCGCAGTTCGTCGATGGGGTAACGGGGCGCATCGGGGAAGGAGTTGACGGCGACGACGAAGGGAACTCCGCGCTCCTCCAGGCGGCCCATGACGTCGAAGCTGACCTCCAGGCGCCGGGTGTCGATGAGGACGACCGCGCCGAGGGCGCCCTCGAACAGGCCGTTCCACAGGAACCAGAAGCGTTCCTGGCCGGGGGTGCCGAAGAGGTAGAGCACCAGCTGGTCGGTGATGCTGATCCGGCCGAAGTCCATGGCCACGGTGGTGGCGGTCTTGGATTCGGAGCCGTAGTTGTCGTCGACCCCGATGCCGGCCTGGGTCATGGTCTCCTCGGTGGTCAGCGGTCTGATCTCGCTGACGGCACCGACCATGGTGGTCTTGCCGACTCCGAAACCGCCCACGATCACGATCTTCACCGCGGCCTGGGCGGTGTGCGGCAGGTGGTCCTCGGTGCGGGGGCCGGGGATCATCTCAGAGCCTTTGAAGTCCATGCATCACCGCTTCGAGAAGTGAACGGTCGGGGAGCGCCTGGCGGACGATGGGGGCGCGCGCCTGCACCAGTTCGGCCGTGATCAGCTCCGTGATCAGTGCCGTCATGGCACTGAACGGCAGGTTGAGGTAGGCCGAGAGCTCGGCCACGGACAGGGGCGCGAGACAGAGCCTGAGCAGCACCGCCTGCTCGGGCGTGACCGAGGGAGGGGGGTCGGCGCGTGCCACGATCAAGGTGACCAGGTCGAGTTCGGCCCGTGCGCCGTCGGCGCCGCTGATGACGTAGAGCCGCTCGGGGTTCTTGTTGTCGCCGTCCTCGCCGCCGCTCTCGGGGGTCGGCGGCAGGGACGGGATCGGTGGCGGGACGTGTTCCGGGTCGGGCAGGCGCCGTTTGCGTTGCGGAGGAGTCATACGGTCTGCCCGTTGCGCCGGGGCGGGCTGGTGAGGTGGGCGCCGATGCGGACGACGAGGTCGCGCATCATCTCGCTCATCCGGCCCGGTTCGCACGTCACGTCGGCGAGCACCGCGAGGTAGGCGTTGGCGCCTGCGGACATGAGGTAGAAGTAACCTCTGTCGATCTCGATGAGGACGAGGTTCATGTCGCCGTTGCTGATGGGGAGTTCCTGGGCGACGGCACTGGCCAGGCTCTGCACGCCCGCGCAGGCCGCGGCGAGCCGGTCGGCCGCGTCGGGGTCGCCGCCGTGCCGGGCGATGCGCAGACCGTCGGCGGAGAGCACGACGATCATCTCGACGCCCGGTACTCCGTCGGCGAGTTGCTTGAGCATCCAGTCGAAGTTGCCTCGCTGCTGGATCACTTGAGGTCCCCCTCGTCGTCGGCCTCGGGGCCGGCCGGGTCGTTGATCAGGTGCAGGTACTTGGTCGGGTTCCGGGTGAAGTCGGTGGGGTGGACACCCGGGTTGTTCTTCTTGAGCCCCTCCCAGAAGGCCTCGACCCACAGTCCGGGTTCGCGGCGTTCCGGCTTCGGGGGCTCGGGTTCCTTGTGCTGCGACCAGACGGTCGGGTTGCCCTCGCGTTCGGCGCGTTCGATGGCGGCCTGTTCGGCGAGCCGCTGGCTGAGCGGCGTCTTCATCCGGCTGCGCCGCTGCGGCAGGCCGCCCGCGGTCCATTCGGTGACCTCGGGGACGTCGTCCTCCATGGAGATCCCGGCGGGGATGCGGGGACTGGTGGGGCGGCGCCGCTTGGGCGGCCGCTTGGGTCCTTCGAGGGCGCCGAGTTCGGGCTTCGGGATGCCGGTGGCGCCGATGCCGTGGGCGATGCCGGGGGCGGGGTCGGTGGTCATCATGTCGCTGGGCACGATGAGGACGGCCCGGACCCCGCCGTACGCCGAGGCGCGCAGCGAGACGTCCATGTTGTACGTGGTGCACAGGCGGCCGACGACGGAGAGGCCGAGGCGCGGGTTCTCGCCGAGCACCTGGATGTCCTTGCCCTGCTTGGCCTTCTCCAGCAGGTTCTCCAGGCGGCCGCGGGCTTCCTCGTTGAGGACGACACCGGCGTCCTCGATCTCGATGCACACGCCCGACTGCACCTCCACGGCGGTGACGTGCACCTTGGTGGAGGGCGGCGAGTAGCGGGTGGCGTTGTCGAGGAGTTCGGCGGCCG
This sequence comes from Streptomyces sp. NPDC006655, assembly GCF_040703965.1. Taxonomy (NCBI): domain Bacteria; kingdom Bacillati; phylum Actinomycetota; class Actinomycetes; order Kitasatosporales; family Streptomycetaceae; genus Streptomyces; species Streptomyces sp. NPDC006655. The sequence continues at coordinate 20,343 of NZ_JBEYJU010000061.1, forward strand.
CGTGGATGATCGGCTCGACCGAGGTGCCCTTGATGTTGACCTGGCAGATGGAGTGCAGTTCGATGCGCCGGTACTCCAGGATCCGGGACATGGCGCCGCGCAGCACGCTGTAGAGGGCGACGGGGTTGGGCCACTGGCGGCCCGGCCGGCCGCCGCCGAGGACGGAGACCGAGTCGGCGAGGCGTCCGATCAGCGCGGTGCCGTGGTCGATGCGCAGCAGGTCGTCGAAGACCTCGGGGTTGCGGCCGTGGTCCTCCTCCATCTCCCGCAGTTCGTGTGCCTGCTGGTGGACGATGGCCTGGACACGGCGGGCCACGCTGACGAACGAGCGCTCCAGGGAGTCCCGCTGGAGGTCTTGCTCGTCGATGATGTCGAGCATGGTGCGGATCAGCAGGCGCTGCGGCTCGGGAGCGTGGCGCAGGTGGGGGTCGAGGTCGAAGACCTGGCGGACCACCTCTTTGGGGGGCTCGCCGGCCTTCAGCCGGTAGAGCGCGGTCGGGAACACCTCCTTGGCGAGGCGTTCGATCTCCTGCTCATGGGCGAGGAGGCGCCGTTCCAGATACGCACTGTGACGGTGGTGCTCGGCCCGGGCGTCCCGGAGCATACGGCCGCGCCGTACCGCTTCCGCCGCCGTCGCGAGCACCACCAGCGTGCCGACGGCACCGCACACGCCGACGGCGATCCGGGCGGACTCCGCCACCAGGACGACGGCGGCGGCGGTCGCCGCGGCCATCAGTATGGCGGGCAGCAACAGCACCCGCGCCAGGGAAAGTTCACGGCCATTGGGAGGCGGTTGCACACTCACCATGTATGCCTTCTGAGACGAATCGGCTGGGTGTCGGGAGACTTCGTGGGGGGAAGGTTCATGGGACAGACTGGATCTTCCGTACGTTTGGGAACAGGTGCACGAATTCATCTCAACTCGGTGCGCCGCGGGCGAGCTTAGTCCGACCGGATCAACGCCGTGTCATATTCGGCAAGCACCTGAAAACACCCGAATGGGCGGAGTACCCTCGGTCGTTTTGCACGCACGGGATTCATTCGAACACGCCACGTCACCACGCATGGGTGTACGAAGTTACTCACCGTGACGAGTGAAAGAGCCCCTCAGATGCCGACGATCCGCAGCGCGGCATCGGCGGTGGCGCGGGCGAACTCACGGGCGGGGCGCTCGGGTTCGGAGCGGTGGACCAGGATGACACCCTCGATCAGTCCGAAGACGAGATCGGTCCGCAGCTCCAGCTCGCCCTTCGCCTGACCCCCGCCGGCTGCCGTGGCGGCGATCAACCTCCGGTAGGCGTCCTTGAGTTCGGCGCGTACGGCACGAAAGCCGGCAAACCGCTCCGCATGCACCTCGGGCAGCAGGTAGAGCGCCCCGAGGTTGTGCGGCCCGGCGCAGAGCAGTTCCACGTCGGCCCGGCACAGGGCCCGCAACCGCTCCGCGGCCGGGGTGGCTTCGTCCGCGAGCAGTTCACGCGCATAGGCCAGCGACGGCGTGACGGTGGACTCCAGCAACTCGGCGAGGAGTTCCTCCTTGCCGGAGACGTAGTGGTACATGGACGCCTGCCGCATGCCCGCGCGCTCGGCCACGGCCCGGGTGGTGGTGGCCGCGTAGCCGCGAGTGGTGAACAACTCGGCTGCCGCCGCGAGCAGTTCGGCCCGCGGGTCCAGACCGCTGTCCGGCCGCTGCACGACCCGCGGCCGCCCGACCCGACGGCCACCGCTGCTCGTCCCCATGCGTTCGATCCTCGCACACACCCCCACCGGACGATCACGCCCCCGCGCACGACACGAGACCGCGGCACCCCGCACGGAACAGGACCCCGGCGGTCACGCCACCGCACCGGCCGACATCCGGGGTCCGACGAACGAACCCGACGCGACCACCGCCCCTCCGACGAACGAACCCGACGCGACCACCACCCCTCCGACGAACGAACCCGACGCGACCACCACCCCTCCGACGAACGAACCCGACGCCATCACCACCCCCTCACGAACGAACCCGACGCGACCACCGCCCCCTCACGAACGAACCCGACGCGGCACCCGACCACCACCCCACGCGACCCCGGCGACGCGACCACCGCCCCGTACACCCCCCGGAACCGCCACCGCCCCTCCAGCCACCACACCGCCCCACACCGCCCCCCTCTCTCCCCCGTGAGGCCTCGGTAACCGCCCCGGAACGCCCGTGCAACGCCCCCGACGCGGCCCGCCCCTAATTTCTGTCGGGCGACAGAAACAACCCGAGCCCACGCGACCGGAGGTCGAGCGATGGCGACAGCGACCACATACGGAGCCCGGGCACACGCCCGCGCGCAGGAGGGCACCCGGGCCGACGCGATGCCGGTCGTCCCGGCCGCCGACTGGCCCGACCCGCCCTGCGAGGCCGGACACCTGGTGTGGGCCGAGACGGTGGCCGGCGGCAACTACACCCACCGCGTCCTGGCCCGCGGCACCGAGCTGCGCCTGACCGACCGGCACGGCGACGCCTGCGCCCACCTGCTGCTGTACGTCGCCGACCGCCCGTGGGAGCGGCTGAACGTCGCCGACACGGTCAAGGTGCAGTGGAACGCCTACCTCGGCGAGGGCGTCCTGCTCCTGTCCGACCAGGGCCGGGTACTGGCCTCGGTCGTCGCCGACACGTCCGGCCGCCACGACGCCCTGTGCGGCACCTCCACCCTGGTCCGCAACACCGACCGCTACGGCGACGGCACCCCGCAGTCCCCCTCCCCCGCCGGCCGCGAGCTGTTCAAGCTGGCGGCGGCCAAGAACGGCCTGGAACCCCGCGACCTGCCGCCGTCCCTGTCGTTCTTCCAGGGCGTGGCGGTGCGCGACGACGGCACGCTGGACTTCACCGGCTCCACCGGCCCCGGCGGCAGCGTCACCCTCCGCGCCGAGCAGGACCTGACCGTCCTGATCGCGAACGTCCCGCACCCCGCCGACCCCCGCCCCGAGTACGTCAGCACCCCCCTGGAGGTGCTCGCCTGGCGCGCCGCCCCGACGTCGCCGGGCGACCCGCTGTGGGACGCCACCCCCGAGGGCCGTCGCGCCTTCCTCAACACCACCGGATTCCTCGCCGCGAGGGGGCTCGCATGAACACGAACAGGGGTGCCTCCGTCGTCCCGGCCCGCGCCGCCTGGTCCTCGGTGATCCGCGAGGGCGAGACACTGACCATCACCGACCTGCACGGCAACCAGGCCGTCGACTTCCTCGCCTACGACGCCCACGACACGGCCGTCCGCTACAGCGCCCCCGACACGATCCACGCCCAGGGTGGCATCTTCCTCACCACCGGCAGCGTCCTGCTCTCCAACGAGCACACCGCGCTGATGACGGTGACCGAGGACGAGGTGGGCCGCCACGACACGGTCGGCGGCGCCTGCTCCAAGGAGTCCAACACCCTTCGCTACGGCCACCACACCTGGTCCCAGCACGCCTGCGTGGACAACTTCCTCGCCGAGGGCGTCCGGTACGGCCTGGGCAAACGCGACCTGGTCTCCAACATCAACTGGTACATGAACGTGCCCGTCGAGCAGGACGGCACCCTCGGCATCGTCGACGGCATCTCGGCACCGGGCCTGAGCCTGACCCTGCGCGCCGACCGGGACGTCCTGGTCCTGGTCTCCAACTGCCCCCAGATCAACAACCCCTGCAACGGCTTCGACCCGACCGCCGTGCGGATGACGATCACCGGAGCCGCGGGATGACCTTCCACACCCTGCTGGTCGCCAACCGCGGCGAGATCGCCGTCCGCATCCTGCGCACCGCCCGCGAACTGGGCCTGCGCACGGTCGCCGTGTACTCCGACCCCGACCGCGCCGCACCCCACGTACGTCTGGCCGACGAGGCGGTCCGGCTCGGGCCGGCGCCCGCGAAGGAGTCGTACCTCGACGCCGATCTGGTCCTGAAGGCGGCCAAGGACACCGGTGCCGACGCCATCCACCCCGGCTACGGGTTCCTCTCCGAGGACGCCGCGTTCGCCCGGCGCTGCGAGGAGGCCGGGATCGTGTTCGTGGGCCCGACCCCGGAACAGCTGGAGCTGTTCGGCGCGAAGCACACGGCCCGCGCGGCGGCCCAGGCGGCGGGCGTCCCGCTGGCCCCGGGAACAGGGCTGCTGGCGGACCGGGACGAGGCCCTGCGCGCGGCCTCGGCCATCGGCTATCCCGTCATGCTCAAGGCCACCGGCGGGGGCGGCGGTATCGGCATGTCGGCCTGTCGATCCGCCGACGAACTGACCGAGGCCTGGGAACGGGTGCAGCGGGTCGCCGCCGCCTCGTTCTCCTCCGCCGGGGTCTTCCTGGAACGCCTGGTCGAGCACGCGCGCCACGTCGAGGTGCAGGTCTTCGGGGACGGCGCGGGCCGGGTCGTCACCTTCGGCGACCGGGACTGCTCGCTCCAGCGCCGCAACCAGAAGGTCGTCGAGGAGGCACCCGCCCCCGGCCTGCCGCACACGGTGCGTGAGCAACTCGCCGCGTCCGCCCGCGACCTGTGCGCCTCGGTCGGCTACCGCTCCGCGGGCACGGTCGAGTTCGTGTACGACGCGGCCCGCGAGGAGGCCTACTTCCTGGAGGTCAACACCCGTCTCCAGGTGGAGCATCCGGTCACCGAGGAGATCTACGGCGTCGACCTGGTCGCCTGGATGCTGCGTCTCGCGCGGGGCGAGACCGACGTCGTACGGGACCCGGGCGCACCGCGCGGGCACGCCGTCGAGGCTCGTGTGTACGCCGAGGACCCGTCCCGCGACCACCGGCCCAGCGCCGGTCTGCTGACCCGGGTGGAGTTCCCGGACGGCGTACGCGTCGACGGCTGGGTGGAGACCGGCACCGAGGTGACGACGTCGTACGACCCGATGCTCGCGAAGGTGATCGCGTACGGCCCCGACCGGGCCGGCGCGCTGCGCGAGCTGGACGAGGCGCTCGCCCGCACCCGCGTCGACGGCATCGAGACCAACCTGGGCGTGGTGCGCGCCGCGCTCGCCGAACCGTCCTTCCGTGCCGCCACCCACTCCACCGCGACCCTCGCCACGGTCACCGACCCCACCCCCCGGATCGAGGTCGTGTCGGCCGGCACCCTCACCACGGTCCAGGACTGGCCGGGTCGCACCGGCTACTGGCAGGTGGGCGTCCCGCCGAGCGGCCCGATGGACGACCGCTCCTTCCGCCTCGGCAACCGGGCCCTCGGCAACCCGGAGGGGGCCCCCGGCCTGGAATGCACCCTTCAGGGACCGTCGCTGCGCTTCACCCACCCCACGACCGTCTGCGTCACCGGCGCCCCGGCCGCGGTGACCGTCGACGGCTCCCCCACCCCCCAGTGGGAACCGGTGACGGTCCCGGCGGGCGCGCTGCTGGAGATCGGCGCCCCCGACGAGTACGGCCTGCGCACCTACGTCCTGTTCGCCGGCGGCGGTCTGGACGTCCCGGCCTTCCTGGGCAGTGCGAGCACCTTCACGCTGGGCCGGTTCGGCGGCCACGGCGGGCGGGCGCTGCGCACGGGTGACGTCCTGCACGGCGGCGCCGTGACGACGGGCGAGCCGGTGGCCGAACGCCCGCGCTTCACCACCGTCTGGCACCTGGCGGCCGTCGAAGGCCCGCATGCCGCCCCGGAGTTCTTCACCGAGGACGACATCCGTGACTTCTACGCCGCCGAGTGGAAGGTGCACTTCAACTCGGCGCGCACCGGGGTCCGCCTGGTGGGGCCCAAGCCGCGCTGGGCGCGCACCGACGGCGGCGAGGCGGGCCTGCACCCGTCCAACATCCACGACACCCCCTACTCGGTCGGCGCCGTCGACTACACCGGCGACATGCCGGTGCTGCTCGGCCCCGACGGTCCCTCACTGGGCGGTTTCGTGTGCCCGGCGACCGTCCTGAGCGGTGAGCGCTGGAAGCTCGGCCAGCTCCGCCCCGGCGACACGGTCCGCTTCACCCCGGTCGACGTGACGGGCGAGCCCCGCCCCGAGATCGCCGACGGCGGTGTCCTGGCCCGGGACGGGGACGTCACCTACCGCCGCAGCGGTGACGACAACCTGCTGGTCGAGTTCGGCCCGATGCAGCTGGACCTGGCGCTGCGCATGCGGGTCCACGCGCTGATGGAGGCGGTGACGGCGGCGGCCCCGCCCGGGGTCACGGACCTCACCCCCGGCATCCGCTCGCTCCAGATCCGCACCGACCCGGCCACCCTCCCGCAGGCCGAACTCCTGCCCGCGGTGCGGGAGATCGTCTCGGCGCTGCCGCCCACCGACGAACTGGTGGTCCCCTCCCGCACGGTCCACCTCCCCCTCTCCTGGGACGACCCGGCGACCCGGGAGGCGATCGCCCGGTACATGGCGGGCGTCCGCGACGACGCTCCCTGGTGCCCCTGGAACATCGAGTTCATCCGCCGGATCAACGGCCTGGACTCGGTCGAGGACGTCTACCGCACCGTCTTCGACGCGGAGTACCTGGTCCTCGGCCTGGGCGATGTGTACCTGGGCGCCCCGGTCGCCACCCCGCTCGACCCGCGCCACCGCCTGGTCACCACCAAGTACAACCCGGCCCGCACCTGGACCGCCGAGAACTCCGTCGGCATCGGCGGCGCCTACCTGTGCGTGTACGGCATGGAGGGTCCGGGAGGCTACCAGTTCGTGGGCCGTACGACCCAGGTGTGGTCGGGATGGCAGCAACGGGGCGCGTTCGAGCCGGGCTCGCCGTGGCTGCTGCGGTTCTTCGACCGGATCAGGTGGTATCCGGTGACCGCGGACGAACTCCTCGACCTGCGGGCCGACATCGTCTCCGGCCGGTTCGTGCCGCGCATCGAGGAGGGCACCTTCTCGCTGGCGTCGTACCAGGACTTCCTCTCCGAGCACGCGGACGCCGTCGCGGAGTTCAGGACGCGCCAGCAGAAGGCGTTCACCGCGGAGCGCGACGCCTGGGAGGCGGCCGGCGAGTTCGCGCGGGCCGAGGCGGCCACGGCGCCCGCCACCGCACCGGCCGAGGTGTCGGTGCCACCGGGCGGGAGGCTGATAGAGGCCGAGTTCGCCGCTTCGGTATGGCAGTTGAACGTCCGGCCGGGCGACGAGGTGGCGTCCGGGCAGCCACTGCTCGCCCTGGAGGCGATGAAGATGGAGTCCAGGGTGCACGCACCGATGGCCGGTGTGGTGACGGAGATCCTGGCACGGCCCGGCGACCAGGTGGAGGCGGGCACGGCGCTGCTCGTCCTGGCCCCGGCCGCACCGGCCGCTCCGGCCGCGAACTGACCCCGAGGAGCGAAGAACATGTCCAGCACCCTCTCCCGTGTCCGCGCCGCCTACGCGCGTGTCGAGGCGGTCGGTCGCCCCGAGATCTGGATCGACCTGCGCCCGCGGGAGGAGGCCGAGGCGGAGGCCCGCGCGCTCGACGCACGGGTGGCGGCCGGCGAACGGCTCCCCCTCGCGGGGCGCCTGTTCGCCGTCAAGGGCAACATCGACGTCCGGGGGCTGCCCACGACGGCGGGCTGTCCGGCGTACGCGTACGAGCCGGCGGCCGACGCGCCCGTGGTGGCCCGGCTGCGTGCGGCGGGCGCGCTGGTGCTCGGCACCACCAACCTCGACCAGTTCGCGACGGGCCTGGTGGGCACCCGCTCCCCGTACGGCGCGGTGCGCAACGCGATCGACCCCACCAGGGTCAGCGGCGGCTCCAGTTCCGGTTCGGCGGTGGCGGTGGCCCTCGGGATCGTCGACTTCGCCCTGGGCACGGACACGGCGGGCTCGGGCCGGATCCCGGCGGCCTTCAACGGCATCGTCGGCCTCAAACCCACCCGCGGCCTGGTGCCCACAGCCGGAGTGGTGCCGGCCTGCGCCTCGATCGACTGCGTGACGGTGTTCGCCCGCACCCTGGCGGAGGCCGAGCAGGCACTGGGCCATGCCGCCCAGCCGCCGGAGCGTCCGCTGCCGCTCCTCCCTGGGCGCCGCCCCGGTCCCTGGCGCATCGCCGTCCCGCCGACCGGGCAGCTCGGTGAGATGGACGAGGGCTGGGCGGCGGCCTACGAAGCGGCGGTGGACCGTCTGATCGCCGCCGGCGCCTCGGTCCGGCCCCTCGATCTCGCGCCGTTCACGGAGGCGGCGGCGATGCTGTACGAAGGCGCCTTCGTCGCGGAGCGCTACACGGCGGTGGGTGCCTTCGTCGACAAGTCGATCTCCTCGGGCGGGGAGGGCCTGGACCCGACCGTGGCCGGCATCATCACCCGCGCCCGTGACATCCCGGCGCACCGGCTCTTCACCGACCAGGAGCGGCTGGCGGACCTGCGCGCCCGCGCCCTGGCCGAGCTGGCCGACGCGGACGCCCTTCTCCTGCCCACGGCACCCGGCCACCCGACCCTGGCGGAGGTGGCGGCCGACCCGCTGGGCGCCAACGCCCGGCTGGGCCGCTTCACCAACTCCACGAACCTCTTCGACCTGGCGGCGGTGGCGGTTCCGGCGGGCGAGGTGAACGGCCTTCCCTTCGGTGTGATGCTGATCGGCCCGGCGTTCACGGACGACCGGCTGGCCACGATCGCCCGCGCCCTGGAGCCGAGGGTGAACCTCGCGGTCCTGGGCGCCCACCTGACGGGCCAGCCCCTCAACCCCGAGCTCCTCGCACAGGGCGCGGTACTGGACCGCACCACGACCACCGCCCCGGCGTACCGCTTGCACGCCCTGCGGACCGACCCGCCCAAGCCCGGCCTGGTGCACGTGGGCGAGGGCGGCGCGGCGATCGAGACCGAGGTGTGGACGCTCCCGGCGGAGGGCCTGGGCCGCCTCCTGGCGTCCCTGCCCCGCCCGATGACCCTGGGCACCGTGGAACTGGCGGACGGCACCACCGCCCCCGGCTTCCTGTGCGAGCCCGGCGCGCTGACGGACGCCGAGGACATCACCCGGTACGGAGGCTGGCGGAACTATCTCAACCGAGGGTGACTGTCCATGCCCAGGGGCGCGAGGAACTGCGCGACCAGCCACAGCGCACCCGCACCCGCACCCGCACGACTCACCCCACCGACGAGTAGGCCACAACCCCCCGCAGCACCAGATCCACGGCCTTGCGCGCGGTCTTCCCCACCGTCGACCCCTCACCCACCGGCGCCGCCGCGGAGAGCTGACCCAGCACGTCGATGACCTGCTTGCACCACCGGACGAAGTCCCCCGCGGGCATCTCGGCCTCCCGCAGCACCTCGTCGAGTCCCGTCCCGGAGGCCCACATGTACACGGCCCAGGCGAACCCGAGGTCGGGCTCACGCTGCCCGACACCCTCGGTCTGGTTGATGCGGAACTCCTCCTCCAGGGCGTCGAGCCGCCCCCAGATCCGCACCATCTCGCCGAGCGCGGCCTTGGCCTTGCCGGAGGGCAGCTTCGGCGCCATCGCGTCGTCCCCGACCCGCGCCTCGTACACCAGCGCCGAGACGCAGGCGGCGAGTTCGGCGGGGCCTAGCCCCTCCCAGACGCCGGCGCGCAGGCATTCGCTGGCGAGCAGGTCCAGTTCGCCGTAGAGCCGGGCCAGCCGTCTGCCGTGTTCGGTGACCTCGTCGGCGCGCAGGTAGTCCAGTTCGGTCAGCAGGGCGACGATCCGGTCGAAGGTGCGGGCGATGGTGTTGGTCCGGCCCTCGATGCGCCGCTCCAGCTGCGAGGTGTCCCGCAGCAGCCGGTGGTAGCGCTCGGCCCAACGGGCGTGGTCCTCGCGGTCGTTGCACCCGTGGCAGGGGTGCGCACGGATCGCGGTGCGCAGCCGGGCGATCTCGCGGTCGTCGGCCGCCTGCGAGCGCTTCTTGCGGGCCCGCTCCGGCGGGATGTGCCCGGCCTTGGTGCGCAGCGCGGAGGCGAGGTCCCGACGGGACTGCGGGGAGCGGGGGTTGAAGGACTTGGGGATCCGCATCCGCTCCAGCGCCTCGACGGGCACCGGGAAGTCGATCGAGGCCAGCCGCTTGACCTGCCGTTCGGCGGTCAGCACCAGCGGGCGCGGTCCGTCGTGCTGCTCGAAGCCGCGGTGGCCGTTGGACCGCCCGGCGGGCAGTCCGGGGTCGAGGACCAGCGCGAGCCCGGCGTACTTGCCCGTCGGCACGTGGATGACGTCGCCCGGCTTGAGCTTCTCCAGGGCCACGGCGGCCTCGGCACGGCGCTGGGCCGCGCCCTGCCGGGACAGCTCGGTCTCGCGGTCCTTCAGTTCGCGGCGCAGCCGCGCGTACTCGTCGAAGTCGCCGAGGTGGCAGGTCATGGACTCCTTGTAGCCGCTGAGCCCTTCCTCGTTGCGCTGCACCTGCCGGGAGATCCCGACGACCGACTTGTCCGCCTGGAACTGCGCGAACGAGGTCTCCAGCAGCTCCCGTGAGCGGTGCCGCCCGAACTGCTCGACCAGGTTGACCGCCATGTTGTACGACGGCTTGAAGCTGGAGCGCAGCGGATACGTGCGGGTACCGGCGAGTCCGGCGAGGTGCTCGGGGCTCATCCCGCGCTGCCACAGCACCACCGCGTGGCCCTCGACGTCGATGCCGCGGCGGCCCGCGCGGCCCGTCAGCTGGGTGTACTCGCCGGGGGTGATGTCGGCGTGCTGCTCGCCGTTCCACTTGACGAGCTTCTCCAACACCACCGAACGGGCGGGCATGTTGATGCCGAGCGCGAGGGTCTCGGTGGCGAACACGGCCTTGACCAGGCCGCGGACGAAGAGTTCCTCGACGACTTCCTTGAAGGTGGGGAGCATGCCCGCGTGGTGGGCGGCGATACCGCGCTCCAGGCCCTCCAGCCACTCGTAGTAGCCGAGGACGTGCAGGTCCTCGGGCGGAATGGACGAGGTGCGCTCCTCGACGAGGGCGCGGACCTGTTCGCGTGCCTCGTCGTCGTTGAGCCGCAGGCCCGCGTACAGGCACTGCTGGACGGCGGCCTCGCAGGCGGCGCGGCTGAAGATGAAGGTGATCGCGGGCAGCAGGCCCTCGTTGTCGAGCCGTTCGATGACCTCGGGGCGGCCCGGGGTCCACACCCGGGAGCGCTGCCGGCGCTCCCGCTCCCGGTCGGCCTCCCGCATGGCGCGGCCGCGCCTGCGGTCCTGGTACGACGGGCGCTGTGCCTCCATGCGGGCGAGCCGGGCGAGGTCGGGGTTGACGGCCTTCTTGTGGCCCTCGCCCTCCTCGAACAGGTCGTACATCCGGCGTCCGGCGAGCACGTGCTGGAACAGCGGGACGGGGCGGTGCTCGGAGACGATGACCTCGGTGTCGCCGCGGACGGTGTCCAGCCAGTCGCCGAACTCCTCGGCGTTGGAGACGGTCGCCGACAGGGACACCAGGGTGACGGACTCCGGGAGGTGGATGATCACCTCTTCCCAGACGGCACCGCGGAAGCGGTCGGACAGGTAGTGGACCTCGTCCATCACCACGTAGCCGAGGCCGATGAGCGTCTGGGAGCCCGCGTACAGCATGTTCCGCAGGACCTCGGTGGTCATGACGACCACGGCGGCGTCCGGGTTGATGCTGTTGTCGCCGGTGAGCAGGCCCACCATGCCGTCGCCGTAGCGGCGGCAGAGGTCGGCGTACTTCTGGTTCGACAGTGCCTTGATGGGTGTCGTGTAGAAGCACTTCTTGCCCTGCATCAGGGCGAGGTGGACGGCGAACTCGCCCACGATCGTCTTGCCGGAGCCGGTGGGGGCGGCCACCAGTACGCCCTTCCCGGCTTCGAGGGCCTGGCAGGCCTCGATCTGGAAGGGGTCGAGGCCGAAGTCGTACATCTCGCGGAACGACGCGAGCGCGGTGGCCTGCTCGGCGGCCCGCCTGCGGGCCGCCGCATACCGCTCGGCCGGTGAGAGATCCTCTGTCATCGTGCTTTCGAGCGTACCGGTCCCCACTGACAACAGGACGATCAATATCCGGATCGGCGCAGCGTCCGCGAACCCCGGCCGCCCGAGCACATACGCAGGGGGCCCCACCGGTCACCGGTGGGGCCCCCTGTCACACGCGCGACGGTGCGTGACGCTCAGGTGACGTCGTCGTAGCCGTTCACCCTGTCACCGGGCACCTCGGTCCGCCCGGGCGAGCTGAGCGCCCGTACCGGCTCGACCTCGCCGATGTCCTCGGGCGTGAGGTCCAGCTCGGAGGCCTCGTCGTCGCCGGGGCCCTCGGCGACCCGGCGGGCCCGGCGCCGGTCGTTGAGCAGCGAGACGGCCACGGCGATGAAGTAGAGCGCCCAGATCGGTGCCGCCAGCGCCAGCATCGTCATGGGGTCGGGGCTGGGGGTGGCGACGGCCGCGAAGGCGGTGATGCCCACGACCATGCCGCGCCACCAGCCCAGCATGCGCCGACCCGACAGCACCCCGGTGAGGTTGAGCATGACCAGCAGCAACGGCATCTCGAAGGCGAGGCCGAAAACGACGATCATGCGGGTGATGAGGTCCAGCAGGTCGTCGAGGGGCAGCAGGTTCTCGGCGTTCGCGGGCGTGAGGTCGATCATGACCTTGGCCGTGGTGGGCAGCACGTGGTACGCGAGGAAGCCGCCCCCGAGGAAGAGCGGGAAGCCGAAGCCGACGAAGGCGTAGGCGTACTTCTTCTCGTTGCGGTGCAGTCCCGGTGCGACGAACGCCCACAACTGGTAGAGCCACACCGGCGACGCGAGCACGACGCCGGTCATCAGGGAGACCTTCAGGGCCAGCGTGAACGGCGCGAGCAGACCACTGACCGTGATGTGGGCACAGTGAGCGTTCTTGCTCTTGGCCAACTCCCCGAAGGTCTGGGTGCAACCGATCTCGTCGAACATCGGCTTGGTGACGACATCGATGATGTCCCGGTAGAAGAACGCCGCGACGATCGTGACGACGAGGATCGCCAGGACACCCTTCGCAAGGCGGTTGCGCAGCTCACGCAAGTGATCCGCGAGCGGCATCCGCCCTTCGGGATCCTTCTCCTTATCGCGGGCAGACTTGAGCAACCCACATCCTCATCTCGTGCAGCGGACCGATGGCCCCGGTCCTCGCGTCAGCGCTGGTTCGTGTTCGTCGGCTCGTTGACCGGGCGGGAGCTGGTCACGTCGCCGGGCGAAGCCTGGATCGTGCGCTGCGCGGGTGCGGGCTCCTCGGCGGCGGACTCGGCGGTGGCGGGCTGCTTGCCGTCGTCCTTCATCGCCTTCGCCTCGCTCTTCAGGATCCGGGCGGACTTGCCCAGCGAGCGCGCCATGTCCGGCAGCTTCTTGGAACCAAACACAAGGAGGAGCACCACAACGAGGATCAACAGGTGCCACGGCTCGAGTCCGTTGCGGAACATAGATCTTCACCTTCTCACCGAGGCGACGGGGCCTGTCCGACCGGCCGGACAGGTGTCCGACCATCGTGCTGACAGCGATCGTAACGCCCGGGGGTGAACGTGGAGCAATCCCCGTGCGTACTCCTGCGTCGCGGACCGTGCCTCGTTGTCGGCCGCGATCAGCAGCGTACCTGCCGGGAGCGGCAGCATGACAGGGCGAAGTGACGCAAACCGCTGACGGCCCACTCCTCACACCGCTTTCACAGCGGGCGTCACAGTGCGTCGACCGTGCGGGCCGCGCTCCCGGCCGCCCGCTCCAGGTCCTCCGCGGCGCGGTTGATGCGCCGTGCCGACTCCGCGACCTGTTCCCCCAGCCGCCGCGCCTCCAGGAAGACCCGCACGGCGAGGACACCGAGCACGGCGAGACCCAGGAAACCCACAGCTACCGCGACCATCGCCCAGAACATGGCAGCGAGCCTAGACGGTGGGGTGCAGCCGCAGGGTCCTGACCCCGCCGCCGGTGAGCAGTTCGACGATGCGCTCGCCGGCCGGCTTGCGGACGGCGGCACCGCAGTCGGGGCAGGTGAAGGAGTAGAACGTCGTCTTGCTGGTGGCCCCGATGGCCAGGCGCAGGGCGCCGGCGGCGAGCTCGAAGCTGCCCCGGCAGTCCGGGCAGCCGGCCCTGAACACCACGGGGACCACTCTTCTCATCCCGGCGAATGCGGTCGCGACCGTGATCTCCCCCGCGCCGGAACCCGCAGACTCGCTCAAATCCCTCGCCCCTCCTTCTTGGTCGTTCGCCGTCAAGGCGCCTTGGCCCCGGGGCTCACGCGCGCCCTTGCTGATCGGCGGGTACGACGCGGTCGTACGCCGCCAGTGCCTCGCGGGCCGCCCGGCGGGCGCTGTCGGCCAGCTCGGGCGGTGACACGATCCGGCCGTCGCCGCCCAGCCTGAGCGCCAGCCGCCGCAGGGAGGCCGGATCGGGGGTGCGCAGGGTGATACGCAGCCCGCCGTCGGGAAGCTCATCCGCGCTGTCGTGGGGGTAGTACTCGGCGACCCAGCGGCCGGCCGGGCCCACCTCGACGATCACCTCGGGATCCTCGGCGGCCGGCTGCACCAGCGCCTCGGACAGGTCGCGCAGCTCGATCTCCGGGGGCGCGGCCGGCTCGTCCAGGATCTTGATCTCCGCCACCCGGTCGAGCCGGAAGGTACGCCGGGCCTCGGAGCGCCTGCACCAGGCCTCGACATAGGTGTGGCCGACGCTGACCAGGCGGATGGGGTCGATCTCGCGTTCGGTGACCTCGTCGCGGGCCGGTGAGTAGTAGCGGATCCACAGCCGGCGGCGCTCGGAGATCGCACGGTCGACGTCGGCGAACACCCCGCCCTCGGACTCGAAGGTCACCGACAGCCGGGCGCTGGCGTCGCCCGCCTCGCCCGCCGCGGTCTCCACCTTGGCGGTGGCCCGCAGCAGGGCCTGCCGGTCGCCCTCGCGGAGCCCCGGCAGGGTGGCCACCGCGCGGGCGGCGACCAGGAGCGCGGTCGCCTCGTCGGCGGCGAGCCGGAGGGGTTCGGCGGCGTCCTCGCCGAGCGCGGCGACGTTGTGCCACCAGATCCGCTCGCCGTCGGTGTCGATGTCCAGCAGGTCGCCGCCCCGGAAGCTGGTGCCGCACATGGGCAGCACGTCCAGGTCGGAGACCAGCTCGTCCTCGGTGATGCCGAAGGCCCGGGCGACGTCCGCGATCCGGGCGCCGGGGCGCTCGCGCAGATAGGTCACCAGGGAGAGCATCCGCCGGGTCTGGTCGATGGCGTTGACGGGCCTGACCGGTTTGCCTGCCACTGTCTTGCTCCGCTCCCCCTCAGCCCTTGGCCACGGCACGCAGCCGGTCCACCACGTCCGCACGCAGCTCGGCCGGCTCGAGCACGATCACGTCCGCCGCGAACTCGACCAGCCAGGCGTCCAGGCCGTGCCCGTACGGAATCTCCAACTCGTCCCACCCGTCGCCGAGTTCCCGTACGACCGTGGCCTTCGCCCGAAGGGGGTAGCCGGCGCCGGAGCGCAGCCGGATCAGCGCCGAGCGGTCGGCGATCTCCCCGGCCCAGCTCGCGACGGTCTCGCGCACGGTGACGACGTCCGGGACCGGCGCGGTGAAACCGGTACCCCGGGAGCGCACCTTCCCTGTGATCCTGGACAGCCGGAACACCCGCTCGGCACCGCGGTCGCGGTCCCAGCCCGCCAGGTACCAGTGGCCGCGCCAGCACTCCAGGGCCCAGGGCTCCACATGACGGGGCTCGGGGTGGGCGGCGGTGGCCTTGCGGTAGTCGAAGACGACCGGGCGGCGGTCGCGGCAGGCCAGCATGAGCGGTTCGAAGGCGGCCTCGTGCACGGGGATCCGTGGCTCCAGGGCACCGTGCGCCTCGTACGGGTCGACATCCTCGGGAAGCCCCGCGGCGCGCAGCTTCTGCAGTGCGCCGCTGGCCGCCCCGGCGAGCCGGGCCTGCTGCCAGACCTTGGCGGCGAGACCGAGGGCGGCGGCCTCCTCGGCGTCCAGGGTGACGGGAGGCAGCCGGTTGCTGTCGCGGCGCGCGAGGTAGCCGACCTCGCCGTCCAGGTTCTCGACGGTCTCGATCACCAGGCCCAGTTCCCGGAGATCGTCCTTGTCCCGCTCGAACATCCGGTTGAAGGAGTCGTCCGACCCGGCTTCCAGGTAGGCCTCAATGGATTCCCGCAGCTCGCGCTTGCTGAGCGGCCGACGAGTCCCCAGCAGGCACAGCGCCAGGTTCATCAGCCGCTCGGCCTTGGCAATGGCCATCGACGCCCTTCGCCTTCCCTATGGTGCTCCTGACCGTTGACCGTACCGCTCCGCAGCGTCACGGCAAAAGCCAGTCCGAACAATGAGGACCGAAACGGACAGGAACCAACAAACGGCGAGGACCCGCGCGCATGGCACGGGCCCTCGTCCGGCCGGATTCCGACCGGGTCGGCGGATCAGACCGCGAGCAGGTCCACGACGAAGATCAGCGTCTCGCCGGGCTGGATCGCCGGCGTCGGGCTCTGGTCGCCGTAGGCGAGGTGGGCCGGAATGGTCAGCTGGCGACGGCCGCCGACCTTCATGCCCTGCACACCCTGGTCCCAGCCCTTGATGACCCGGCCGCCACCCAGCGGGAAGCGGAACGGCGCGCCCCGGTTCCAGCTGGCGTCGAACTCCTCGCCGGTGCTGAACGCGACACCCACGTAGTGCACGGTGACGGTCTGGCCCGCCTGGGCCACCTCGCCGTCGCCCTCCCAGATGTCCTTGATCTCCAGGTCGGCCGGGGGCTCGCCGCCCGGGAAGTCGATCTCGGGCTTGTCGATGCTCACGTCTCTAGCTCCTGCTTGTGTACGACACGGAACCCGCACAGTCTTTCATCCCCGCCGCGCTCGCGCCCGCGCGGCTACATCGCCGCCAGGATGTCCGCCGAGAACACCAGGGTGGACCCCTTCTTCACCACGCCACCGCTCGGCGGGTTGTTCCCGTAGGCCAGGTCCGGCGGCACGACGACGAGCACCCGGCTGCCGACCTTCTTGCCGGTGAGGCCCTGTGCCAGCCCCTTGACGACCTCCTGCATCTGCTCGATCGCGAACTGGGCCAGCCGCCCGCTGTCGTACGTCTGCTCGAAGGTCTTGCCGCCCTCCCAGACCACACCCTTGAACTGGCACAGGACCGTCTGCGACGCCTTCACCTCCGGCCCGTCCCCCTCCAGGACGTAGGCCGAGACCAGCTTCTTCGGCGGATCGGCCTTGGGAACGTCGATCGAGGGGGCCTTGCCGTCCGTGTTCGTGCCGACCTTCGGCAGCGCGGCGTCGTTCTGCGCGACCGCCTTGCCGGTGCTGGAGCTCTTCGAGTTGAACGAGTTCAGCACATCCACCACGAACACCAGCGTGTCGGTGCCCTTGATCCCCGCCTGCGCGTTGCCCGAGCTGCCGTATCCCCAGGTCGGCGGCACCGCCATCAGCACCCGGCTGCCCGCCTTCTTCCCGGCCAGCGCATAGCGCCAGCCGTCGATGATGCTGCCCTGGGCCAGCTGCATCAGCAAGGGCGTCCGGTCGTAGGACTGGTCGAACACCTTCCCCGTGGACCAGATCTGCCCCAGGTAGTTGGCCTGGATGAAGTCGTTCTCCGCGACCGTCTTGCCGCTGCCCGCGATCACCGTCTTGACCGCGAGGTTCTTCGACGGGTCCCCGCTGCCCTTGGCCACCGTCGGCTTCTCGCCGAACTTCGTGCCCGCCGTGATCGCCGGCAGCGGCCCGTCCACGATCTTCGGCGGCGGCACCGACGACGCCGAGGCCGACGGCGACGCGCTGGCCTTGCTGGAGGAGGACGACTTGTCACCACACCCGGCGAGTGTGACCAGCCCTGCGGGAACGGCGGCAAGGAGAAGAGAGCGTCGGCGCACGGAAGAGCCTCGTAATCGGTCGATCTTGCGGATGGCGTGCGCGCAACTCTACGACGCCGCACGGGCGCCGTACGGGAAACGTACGGCGCCCGTGTGGCGTTCCACGACATCCGCTCACATACCGGCGATGAGCTTCTCCACCCGGTCGTCCACCGAACGGAACGGGTCCTTGCACAACACCGTGCGCTGCGCCTGGTCGTTGAGCTTCAGATGCACCCAGTCGACCGTGAAGTCCCGTCGCTGCTCCTGCGCCCGCCGGATGAAGTCACCCCGCAACCGCGCCCGAGTCGTCTGCGGCGGCACCGACTTGCCCTCGAAGATCTTCAAGTCATTGCAGATCCGCGCGGCTTGCCCCTTCTTCTCCAGCAGGTAATACAGACCACGACGACGGTGGATGTCGTGATAGGCGAGGTCTATCTGCGCCACCCGCGGATGAGACATGGTCATGTTGTGCTTGGCCCGGTACCGCTCGATGAGCTTGTACTTCATCACCCAGTCGATCTCGGTGCCGATCCGGTCCAGATCCTCCGCCTCGATGGCGTCCAGGGTGCGGCCCCACAGCTCCAGCACCTGCTCGACCGTGCCGGTGCGGATACCGCGCCGCTCGCAGAAGTCCACGGCCTTCTCGTAGTACTCCCGCTGCACCTCCAGCGCCGACGCCTCCCGGCCGCTGGCGAGGCGCACCTTGCGCCGGCCCGTGATGTCGTGGCTGACCTCGCGGATC
Organism: Streptomyces sp. NPDC006655; assembly: GCF_040703965.1. Lineage (NCBI taxonomy): Bacteria > Bacillati > Actinomycetota > Actinomycetes > Kitasatosporales > Streptomycetaceae > Streptomyces > Streptomyces sp. NPDC006655. Next base: position 38,707 of record NZ_JBEYJU010000061.1, read on the forward strand.
GCCCGGATCGGGTTCTCCAGGGTCAGGTCCCGCATCACGGTGCCCGCCTCGATCATGCGCAGCACGAGGTCGGTGGCACCGACCTTCAGCAGCATCGTCGTCTCCGACATGTTCGAGTCGCCCACGATGACGTGCAGCCGGCGGTACCGCTCGGCGTCCGCGTGCGGCTCGTCCCGCGTGTTGATGATCGGCCGGGAGCGTGTCGTCGCCGACGACACGCCCTCCCAGATGTGCTCCGCCCGCTGGCTCACGCAGTACACCGCACCGCGCGGCGTCTGCAGCACCTTGCCCGCGCCGCACAGCAGCTGCCGGGTCACCAGGAACGGAATGAGGATGTCCGCGAGCCGGGAGAACTCCCCGTGCCGCGCCACCAGATAGTTCTCGTGGCAACCATAGGAGTTGCCCGCCGAGTCGGTGTTGTTCTTGAAAAGGTAGACGTCGCCCGCGATTCCTTCCTCGTGCAGGCGTCGTTCGGCGTCCACCAACAGCCCTTCGAGAATGCGCTCGCCGGCCTTGTCGTGAGTGACCAGTTCGGTCACATTGTCACATTCGGGTGTCGCGTATTCCGGATGTGAGCCCACGTCGAGATACAGCCGGGCGCCGTTCCGCAGAAAGACATTGCTGCTACGGCCCCATGACACGACACGGCGGAAGAGGTACCGCGCCACCTCGTCAGGCGACAGGCGGCGCTGTCCCCTGAACGTGCACGTGACGCCGTACTCGTTCTCCAGCCCGAAAATGCGGCGGTCCATGACTGAACATTACGCCCGATCCCCCGACCTGAAACGAGGTTCGACAGCACGATTTGGATCATTTTCCGAAGCGGCCGCAACCACCGCACCCCCACCGGGAACTGCGAGGACCCGCCCCGTGACCACCAGGACCAGCAACGACACACCCCCCGCCACCGCCGGCACCGTGAACCCCCACAGCGCCCCGCCCGCCTCGACGACCGGACCCGCGAGGCCCGTTCCCACCGACGAACCCACCGTGAACGTCGTCACGAGCCAGGAGAACGCCTCGGTGACCGTGCCGCTCGGCGCGTGCCGGTCCACCAGCACGAACGCACACGCGATCGCGGGCGCCAGGAACACCCCCGCGAGCACCGTGAGCAGCACCATGGCCACCGCGCCGGGCATCAGCATCAGCGGCAGGTAACACACCGCCAGAAGCGCCACCAGGACCCGCAGTCGCCTGGCCGGCTCGCCCGGCCACCGCCGCGCCCCGTAGACCGTGCCCCCGAGCAGCGCACCGAGCCCCAGGGCGGCCATCAGCCAGCCGTACACCGCGTCACCGCCGTGGTCGTCCGCGTACGGCACCGACGCCACCGTGATGGACCCCAGCGCGATACCGACGAAGAGGAACGCGGCGAGCAACGCCAGCAGTCCGGTCGAACGCAGCGCACCCAGCCAGTGCGCCGGGCGCGGCGCCGAACGCCACGCGCGCGACGGCGGCGACACCACCACCGAGAGCGCCCCCAGCACCCCCACGGCGTTCACCACCAGCAGCGCCGCCTGCGCCGACCACAGCGACACACACAACGTGACCAGCAACGGCCCCACGGTGAACATGACTTCCTGCGCCACCGCGTCCATCGCGTAGGCCGTGTGCACCCGCTCCTCACCGCCCAGCACACTCGGCCACAGGGCCCGCAGGCCGCCCTCCAGGGGCGGGGTGAACAGCCCGGCCGCCGTGACGGCCGCGTAGGCGAGCGGCAGCACCCCGGTCCCCGCGAAGGCGAAACCGGCCATCGCGAGCGCCGAAGCCAGGGCCGCGGGCAGTTGGACACGCGGCTGCCCGTACAGGTCCACCAGCCGCCCGAGCACCGGCTGCCCCACCGCGTTCGCCACGCCGTACACCGCAGCCAGCGCCCCCGCCAGGCTGTAGGTACCGCCCCCGGCGCGCACGAACAGCACGATCGCGAGGGCCGCGGTCGCGTTCGGCAGCCGGCCCACCAGCGTCCCCGTCAGCAGCCGGACCGCGTGTCTCGCCCTGAGGATCTCCAGGTACCCCGCGGCCATGAACCGCCTCCAAGTTTTACGTATAACCTCGGCTCCCATACGTACCATGTGCGCTGTTCACACGTCCAGACGAAGGAGCCCGCCCCCGGTGGCACGCAGCAGCACGCGCCCCACGAGCCGCGACGTCGCCCAGGCCGCCGGCGTCTCCCAGGCCGCCGTGTCCCTCGTACTCGGCGACAAATGGCGCGGCCGCGTCTCGGAGACCACCGCCGCACGCGTCCGCGAGGCCGCCCGCGACCTCGGCTACCGCCCCAACCTCGCCGCCCGCAACCTCCGCCTCGGCCACACCCGCACCGTGCTCCTCGTCGTACCCGCCCTCACCACCGAGTTCTTCGCGGGCGTCTACACCGGCGCCGCCCGGGTGGCCGCCGAACACGGCTTCGGAGTCGTCCTCTACCCCTCCCCCGAAGGCATCGGCCCGGCCCGCGACCCCTTCGCCTCCGCCCAGGCCGCCCTCGACGGCGTCATCGCCTCCTCGATGGCCGCCGACGCCCTCACCGCCATCCGCGGCGACCAGCTCCCCCTCGTCATGCTCGACAGCGACCCCGCGGGCAGCCTCGGCGCCGCCACCGTCAACCTCGACATCGCCGACGGCGTACGCCAGGTCACCGAACACCTCCTCGGCCTCGGCCACCGGCACTTCCTGCACCTCGCCGCGGACGTCGCCTCCTGGACCTTCGACGTACGCGCCCGGGAACTGGCCGCGCGCACGGCCCCGGTCCCCGGCGCCACCGTCCGCACCGTCCGCGCCCCCATCTCCATCGAAGGCGCCCTCGCCGCCACCGAAGCCGCCCTCGCCGCGCCCGGCCCCCACCCCACCGCCCTCGTCTGCGACGACGACAAACTCGCCGCCGGCGCCTACAAGGCCCTGCGCCGCCTCGGTCTGCGCGTCCCCGACGACATCTCCGTCACCGGCCTCGACGACCTCGCCCTCGCCACCGCCATCGACCCCGAGCTCACCACCGTCCGGCTCGACGCGGAACGCTTCGGCGAACACGGCATGCGAGCCCTCCTCGCGGTCCTGGACGGCCGCGAACCCGAAGCCGGGGACATCCCCGTGCGGCTCGTCGTGCGTGGCTCCACAGCACCCCCCAGAGCCTCCTGAGCGCACCCGGAACACAGCCGCGCCCCGCCCGGGGACTCCCGGACGGGGCGCACGGCGCGACAGACGCGACGAACCGCTACTCGACGTCCCCGCCGGACTCCTCCGCCTCGCCGGACTCCGCAGCCGCCGCCGAACCACCGGCCTCCAGCAACCGAACCAGCTGCGGACCGACGATCCGCTTGAACTTGCGCTTCTGCGGACGCGTACGGTCCAGGACCGCCACCTCCAGACGCTCGGCGGGAATCTCCCGCTGCGTCCCGTTCGGCTCACGCGACAGAGCCGTCACAGCCAGCTTGAGAGCCTCCGCCAGGGTCATGCCCTCCCGGTGCTCACGATCCAGATAGCTGCTGATCTGCTCCGCGTTACCACCGACCGCGACCGAACCGTGCTCGTCCACGATCGAACCGTCGTGCGGCAGCCGGTAGATCTGGTCGCCCTCCGGGCTCTCCCCGACCTCCGCCACCACCAGTTCCACCTCGTACGGCTTCTCCGCCGCCGACGAGAAGATCGTGCCCAGCGTCTGGGCGTACACGTTGGCAAGACCACGTGCCGTCACATCGTCACGGTCGTAGGTGTAACCACGCAGATCCGCGTACCGCACACCGCCGATCCGCAGATTCTCGTACTCGTTGTACTTACCGGCGGCCGCGAAACCGATCCGGTCGTAGATCTCGCTGAACTTGTGCAGCGCACGGGACGGGTTCTCACCGACGAACACGATGCCGTCGGCGAACTGGAGCACCACCAGACTGCGACCACGCGCGATGCCCTTGCGGGCGTACTCGGCGCGGTCCGCCATGGCCTGCTGAGGTGAGACATAGAACGGCGTCGACACCGGTATCCGTCCCCTTCCTTAGGGTTCCGTCGAAGTCACTGGGATCACCTTCACAACAGACGCCGAGCGCCTCAGAGCAGCGCCGCGCGCGGGCCGTCCGGCTCCTCAAGGCGGCGCGCCAGCACCGCACGGGCCAGCTCGGAGGCCTCGTCCTCGGTGAGCCGGCGGAAACCGTCCTCGGTGATCACGGTGATGATCGGGTAGATCCGGCGGGCGACGTCCGGACCACCGGTCGCGGAGTCGTCGTCGGCCGCGTCGTACAGAGCCTGCACCACCAGTGTGGCCGCCTGCTCCTCGGACAGGTCGTCACGGAACAGCTTCTTCATCGCACCCCGCGCGAAGATCGAGCCGGAACCCGTCGCCGCGAAGTTGTGCTCCTCGGAACGGCCGCCCGTCACGTCGTACGAGAAGATCCGCCCCTTGCCCCGGTCCACGTCGAACCCGGCGAACAGCGGCACCACCGCCAGCCCCTGCATGGCCATGCCCAGGTTGGAGCGGATCATCGTCGACAGCCGGTTCGCCTTGCCCTCCAGCGACAGCTGGGCGCCCTCGACCTTCTCGAAGTGCTCCAGCTCCAGCTGGAAGAGCTTCACCATCTCCACGGCGAGACCGGCGGTGCCGGCGATGCCGACGGCCGAGTACTCGTCCGCCGGGAACACCTTCTCGATGTCGCGCTGGGCGATCACGTTGCCCATGGTGGCCCGTCGGTCACCGGCCAGCACGACCCCGCCGGGGAAGGTCACCGCGACGATCGTCGTCCCGTGCGGCGCCTCGATCACCCCCTGCGTGGGCGGCAACTGCCGCCTGCCGGGCAGCAACTCCGGCTGGTGCTCCCCGAGGAAGTCCATGAAGGAGGACGACCCAGGCGTCAGGAAGGCAGCTGGTAGACGCCCGGTGCTACGAGTGTTGGCTTCCACAGGTTTCCTTCCAGGTAAGCAACGGCTCGGCGAGCGGCGTCCGGATCATCCTTCAATGTGCCGATGGCCGAATTGCAGTTGAAGCACAGTACGCCTCGGACCCTACCCGTCTTGCGGCAGTGATCCACATGCACGGGTGAGGCATCTGGACAGATCGCGCGGAGTCCGTACCGGGCGGGGATCAGCGCATCGCGCCCGGCTTCGGTGAAGGGGTGGCGGCACCCTTGGCCGTCAGGCCGTCGCACCTCGGCCTGTTCCGTGCGAACGCCGCTCGCGGCTGGCACCCCCTGCACCGCGAGCAGCGTTGCGCATTTTCTTCGATCGCCAAGCCGACCCCCCCCCGAAACCTTCAATTCAAAGGCTACTGACCGCCCTTTTGAACGAAGCTTCGGACGAAGTCCTCTGCGTTCTCCTCAAGTACATCGTCAATCTCGTCAAGTACCGAGTCGACGTCGTCGCTCAGCTTCTCGTGCCGCTCCTTGAGGTCCTCGGAGCCCTGCGACTCAGCCGCCTGCTCCTCGACCTCCTCGGTGGAGTGCGTCGCCTTCTGCTGTCCGCCGCCGGTGTCCTTGGTTGCCATGACACTCACCCCGCTCAGTTCGCCCGACATGGTCGACAGGTCGGCTTCCTGCCGATCGGTGATGATCAGACCCTACAAGCCGGGTCCGACATCGGCCCCGCAGTTTCTCCAACCCACGGGGGCCATCTCGATGATTCCCGGACGGTGGGACTCTGACCCGTCCGCCCGGAGCGGCCCAAGGGCCGGCTCAGCCGCCGGAGAGGACCCTGACCAGGTCTTCTGCGGTGCGACAGCGGTCCAGGAGCTCCTTGACGTGATTTCGCGTTCCGCGTAGCGGTTCCAGGGTTGGGACGCGCTGGAGGGAGTCGCGGCCGGGGAGGTCGAAGATGACCGAGTCCCAGCTGGCCGCGGCGACGTCATCGGCGTACTGCTCCAGGCAGCGACCCCGGAAGTAGGCCCGGGTGTCCTCGGGCGGGTTCGTACGGGCCCGCTCGACGTCGGCCTCGGTCAGCAGCCGCTTGATGCGGCCGCGGGCTGCCAGGCGGTTGTAGAGGCCCTTCTCGGCCCGCACGTCGGCGTACTGGAGGTCGAGGAGGTGCAGCTTGGCGGCGTCCCAGTCCAGGCCGTCGCGGCGCCGGTAGCCCTCCATGAGTTCCAGTTTGGCGACCCAGTCGAGCTCTCCGGCCAGGCTCATGGGGTCGTGTTCCAGGCGGTTGAGGGTGTCCTCCCAGCGGGTGAGGACGTCCTTGGTCTGCTCGTCGGCGTCGGCGCCGTAGCGTTCCTCGACGTACTTGCGCGAGAGTTCGTAGTACTCCATCTGGAGCTGGACGGCGGTCAGTGTGCGTCCGCTGCGCAGGGTGACGAGCCGCTTGAGCGTCGGGTCGTGGGAGACCTGGTGGAGGGTCCGCACGGGCTGGTCGACGGCCAGGTCGACGGCGATGAAGCCGTCCTCGATCATCGACAGGACCAGGGCGGTGGTGCCGAGCTTCAGGTACGTGGAGATCTCGGAGAGGTTCGCGTCTCCGATGATCACGTGGAGACGGCGGTACTTCTCGGCGTCCGCGTGCGGTTCGTCGCGGGTGTTGATGATGGGGCGCTTGAGCGTGGTCTCCAGGCCCACCTCGACCTCGAAGTAGTCCGCGCGCTGGCTGAGCTGGAAGCCGTGTTCGTGGCCGTCCTGGCCGATGCCGACGCGGCCGGCGCCGGTGACGACCTGGCGGGAGACGAAGAACGGCGTCAGGTGGCGCACGATGTCCGAGAAGGGGGTCTCCCGCTTCATCAGGTAGTTCTCGTGCGTGCCGTAGCTGGCGCCCTTGTTGTCGGTGTTGTTCTTGTAGAGGTGGATGGGCTGGGCGCCGGGGAGCGCGGCGGCTCGTTCGGCGGCCTCGGCCATGATGCGTTCGCCGGCCTTGTCCCACAGGACGGCGTCGCGGGGGTTGGTGACCTCGGGGGCGCTGTACTCGGGGTGGGCGTGGTCGACGTAGAGGCGGGCGCCGTTGGTCAGGATGACGTTGGCGAGGCCGATGTCCTCGTCGGTGAGCTGGCTGGCGTCGGCGGCTTCGCGGGCGAGGTCGAAGCCTCGGGCGTCCCGCAGGGGGTTCTCCTCCTCGAAGTCCCAGCGGGCGCGTCGGGCCCGGTGCATCGCCGCCGCGTAGGCGTTGACGATCTGGGACGAGGTGAGCATGGCATTGGCGTTGGGGTGGCCGGGGACGGAGATCCCGTACTCCGTCTCGATGCCCATTACTCGCCGTACGGTCATGCGGCCCTCCTTGCCCGGCGGAGCCCTCGGTCGTGGGCTGCGCTCGCGTACCGCTGGCGCTCCGGTGCGTGTGCGGTGCCCGTCCCCGCACTGCGCGTTTCGGCGGTAGGAACGAGCCTAGAACGCCGTCGCGCCGGTGGGGAGATCATTTGCGTCATTGCCTTGCTCGCCTCGGTTCCGGTGGTGGCCGGAAAAACAGTGGGCTGCGGGTACCCGGTGAGGGCACCCGCAGCCGCCCTGTGTTTTACAGGTACTGTCCGGTGTTCGCCACCGTGTCGATGGAGCGTCCGGTGTCCGCGCCCTGCTTTCCGGTGATGAGGGTACGGATGTAGACGATCCGTTCGCCCTTCTTTCCGGAGATCCGGGCCCAGTCGTCGGGGTTGGTGGTGTTGGGCAGGTCCTCGTTCTCCTTGAACTCGTCCACGCAGGCCTGGAGCAGGTGGGAGACGCGGAGACCCTTCTGGTTGTGGTCGAGGAAGTCCTTGATCGCCATTTTCTTGGCGCGGCCGACGATGTTCTCGATCATCGCGCCGGAGTTGAAGTCCTTGAAGTAGAGGACTTCCTTGTCGCCGTTGGCGTAGGTGACTTCCAGGAAGCGGTTTTCCTCGGATTCGGCGTACATGTGTTCCACTGCCGTCTGGATCATGCTTTCGACGGTGGTGGCCTTGCTGCCGCCGTGCTCCCCGAGGTCGTCGGAGTGCAGCGGGAGGCGCTCGGTGAGGTACTTGCCGAAGATGTCCTTGGCGGCCTCGGCGTCGGGACGCTCGATCTTGATCTTCACGTCGAGCCGGCCGGGGCGGAGGATGGCGGGGTCGATCATGTCCTCGCGGTTGGAGGCGCCGATGACGACCACGTTCTGCAGGCCTTCGACACCGTCGATCTCGGCGAGCAGCTGGGGGACGATGGTGTTCTCCACGTCCGAGCTGACGCCGGAGCCGCGGGTGCGGAAGAGCGATTCCATCTCGTCGAAGAAGACGATGACGGGGGTGCCCTCGCTGGCCTTCTCCCGGGCGCGCTGGAAGACCAGGCGGATCTGCCGCTCGGTCTCGCCGACGTACTTGTTCAGGAGCTCGGGGCCCTTGATGTTGAGGAAGAAGCTCTTGCCCGCGGCCTGGCCGGTGACCTCGGCGACCTTCTTGGCCAGCGAGTTGGCGACGGCCTTGGCGATGAGCGTCTTGCCGCATCCGGGGGGTCCGTAGAGCAGGACGCCCTTGGGCGGACGCAGTTCGTGCTCCTTGAACAGGTCCGGGTAGAGGTAGGGGAGCTCGACGGCGTCGCGGATGGCCTCGATCTGGCCGCCGAGGCCACCGATCTGCTCGTAGCCGATGTCGGGGACTTCTTCGAGGACGAGTTCCTCGACCTCGCTCTTGGGCACGATCTCGTAGACGTAGCCGGAGCGGGGTTCGAGGAGCAGGGCGTCGCCGGGGCGGATGTTCACGTCGAGCAGGGGCTCGGCGAGCCTGACCACCCGTTCCTCGTCGGTGTGCCCCAGGACGAGGGCGCGTTCGCCGTCCTCGAGGATCTCCTTGAGGGTGACGATGTCACCGACGCGCTCGAACTCCATGGCGTCGACCACGTTGAGCGCTTCGTTGAGCATCACTTCCTGGCCGCGCCTGAGGTCGTCCAGGTCGACGCTCGGACTGACGTTCACCCGCAGTTTGCGGCCGCCGGTGAAGATGTCGGCGGTGCCGTCCTCGTTGGCTTGCAGGAAGACACCGAAGCCGGCGGGCGGCTGTGCGAGTCGGTCGACTTCCTCCTTGAGGGCCACGATCTGGTCGCGGGCCTCGCGGAGGGTGTTCGCGAGTCGTTCGTTCTGGGCGGACACGCCGGCCAGGTTCGTCTGCAGCTCGACGATCCGCTCTTCGAGAATCCTCGTGTGTCGCGGAGAGTCGGCGAGCTTACGTCGCAGGACGGCGATCTCCTGCTCAAGGTAGGCGATCTGCCCGGCCGGGTCGTCGGACCCTCGTCCCGGGCGGATGCCGCGGTTCATGTCGTCGTCGTGGGCTGCCACGGTCCTCACCTCCTCCAAGGGGAGCTGGACGCTTCCAGACCCTACCTGGGTGGGTGTCGATTGAAACCCCTAGATCACAAAGACTGTCAAGGTGTGTCGTCGGTCACCCGTTGGGTTCTTGCTCGTGCGGGGTGGATACCCACTCAACGCGATTCAGAAGCGGCGTGTTCCAGGCCCGGAGCGGTCAAAACCCTTCGTGACTGACCGGAGTTGTCCGATCCGATGCCGGTTCAGGTGTTGTGCCCCGGCGAGGCCCTCCTTACACAGAGCGACCGGACGGGTGGGGTGGGTGATCGGAAATGAGGACGGTGGGTTGGCTCAACTCGATCGGTCGGGTGGCCGAGCGCCGCCCTCCGCGCGGCGGCGCACGCCCGGTACGGGGTGCCGGTGGGGGTGGCGGGTACGGAGGTAGGGTCGAAGGCGTTCAACACCCGCCGGGGCGGGTCCGGGTGGTCCCCGGTCCGCCGGTCGGCGCTTTTCGAGGGCAGGAGAGATGACCGTGCAGCAGGAGGCCCTGGCCGACGGCGAGGCGCTGGAGGTCTGGATCGACCAGGATCTGTGTACGGGTGACGGGATCTGCGCCCAGTACGCCCCAGAGGTGTTCGAGCTGGACATCGACGGCCTGGCCTACGTGAAGGGTCCGGACGAGGAGCTGCTTCAGGCGAAGGGCGCCACGGTGCCGGTGCCGCTGCCGCTGCTCACCGACGTGGTGGACTCGGCGAAGGAGTGCCCGGGCGAGTGCATCCACGTGCGCCGGGTCGCCGATCGGGTCGAGGTGTTCGGGCCGGACGCGGGGTGACTTTCCGGCCACCCCGCGTGGCCCGGGCCGGCGCCGGGGGCCGCCGTCAGACGTTGTCGCTGGCGGCGGGGGTGGAGCGGAGGAAGGCGTGGCCGTTCCACTGCCACTTGGCGTCGGTCTTCACGTCCGGGCAGCAACTGGGCACGTCGTCCGTGGAGTAGCCGAGCAGCGTCGCGGTGACGGTCCTGGCGGCCACGGCGAAGTCGGTCACCGTGTACCGGTCCTTCGGGTCGACGAGGGTGGCGACGACGCGGGGCCGGGTGGTGCCGGCGGCCCGGGTGAGGACGTAGACGCCGTCGGGCGGGGTGCCCATGGCCGAGTCGCAGTGGACCACCGCCACGGTTTCCGGTCTGCCGTCGCCGTCGAGGTCTCCGGTGGCCTTCTTGACGACCACCTCCTTGACGGGGCCGCAGTCGAGCGGGAAGTCCACGCCGGTGGTGCTGGGCGGCGCGGCGGCCGCCGCGGAGGGTCTCGTCTGGGTCGCCGGGGCGGGCTGGGCGGCTCTGGCCGAGCCCGGCTGGAAGAGGGACGACAGGGCCACCACGCCGGCCACCGCGGCGGCGGTGGCGAGCCAGTGCATGGGGCGGGTGTCGGTGTGAGCGAGCTCCGGGACCACGGATTGCTGCACTAGGAGTGTCTCCTGTGAGGCCTGTGCCGGTGGGGGATGGCTCGCATGGTGCCACACGTCACAGTGGCTGGGAACGGCGGGGTGGGGTTCTTCCGGCGAGCCTCTTCCCGGGGGGCTTCCCCGGAAGGGACTTCCCCGGCGGGAGCCGGGGCAATGCGTGAGCGCCGCCGCCGAGTTCCGGGGCGTTCCGGGGAACTCGGCGGCGGCGCTCGTGCGTTGACGGGTCAGCGGCCGGCGCCGCCGTCGGCGTTGGGGCCGTCGTAGTCCTCGCCGTAGGCGCCCTTGGCGGGGCGGCGGCGGCGCATGGGCGGTTCGACGCCGTCGGCGAGGCGGCGGGCGGTGAGCAGGAAGCCGGTGTGGCCGATCATCCGGTGGTCGGGGCGGACGGCGAGGCCTTCCACGTGCCAGTTCCGGATCATGGTCTCCCAGGAGGTCGGCTCGTTGAAGCAGCCGATCTCGCGGATGGACTCGACGGTCCGGGCGAGCTGGGTGGTGGTGGCCACGTAGCAGCAGAGGATGCCGCCGGGGACGAGCGCCTTGGAGACGGCTTCGAGGCACTCCCAGGGGGCGAGCATGTCGAGGATGACGCGGTCGACGTCGGTGTCCGACAGGTTGTCCTGGAGGTCCCCGACGGTGAGCTGCCAGGCGGGGTGCGGGCCGCCGAAGTAGCGTTCCACGTTCTGCTGGGCGATCTCGGCGAAGTCCGCGCGGCGTTCGTAGCTGTGCAGCATGCCCTGGTCGCCGATGGCGCGCAGCAGGAAGCTGCTGAGCGATCCGGAGCCGACACCGGCTTCGACGACGCGGGCGCCGGGGAAGATGTCGGCGAAGGAGAGGATCTGCCCCGCGTCCTTCGGGTAGACGACGGCTGCCCCGCGGGGCATGGACAGGACGTAGTCGGGGAGCAGGGGGCGCAGCGCGAGGTAGGCGACGTTGCCGGTGGTGCGGACAACGCTGCCCTCGGGAGCGCCGATCAGTTCGTCGTGCGGGAAGGAGCCCTTGTGGGTGTGGAAGTTCTTCCCGGCTTCGAGCGTGAACGTGTAGTGGCGACCCTTGGGGTCGGTCAGCTGAACCTGGTCCCCGACCTTGAAGGGCCCGCGCCTGCGGGCGGCACCGGTCGGTTCGGACATGTGAACAGGGTACCGGGCCCCGCGGGCGGTGCGGACCAGCGGAGGGGGTCCTCGGTCAGGACGGCCGTGCCATGGCCTTCACGAAGGCGCGCTCGACGTCCGCCGCCGACAGGACGCCGTAGATCTCGCCGGTCTCCTCCACCACCAGGTACTCGGTGGCCGGGGTGGCGCGCAGGACGTCGAGGAGGTCCTCGCCGGCCAGTTCCGCGGAGACGCGCATGCCGTCGGTGAGTTCCTGGGCGACGCCGCTGACGGCGACCCAGGGGCGGCGGTGTTCGGGTACGCCGACGATGGCGGCCTCGCGGACCAGGGACAGCGGGGCGCCGTCGGCGTCGACGACGACCAGGGCTCGGGCGCCGGCGGCGTTGGCGCGGCGCAGGGCCTCGGAGAGCGGGGTGTCGGTCTCGACGGGTACGGCGCGCCGGGTGAGGGTGCGGGCGCGCAGTTCCGGGAGGTGTTCGCGCAGCCGGGCCATGCGCAGGCTGTTGCCGGCGCCGGTCCAGATGATGGCGGCGAGGATGGCGGCGAGCAGGGCGTCGGTGAGGGAGTCCATGCCACCGGTGTCCTCGCCGCCGCCTCCGAAGGCGCCGAAGTAGTTGAGCAGGGGGAGGCCGACGAGGACGGAGACGGCGAGGGCGCGGCCGACCCAGGCGGCTGCGACGGTGCCGCTCATGGGCCTGCCGGTGATCTTCCAGACGACGGCGCGGAGCATCCGGCCGCCGTCGAGGGGCAGGCCGGGCAGCAGGTTGAAGGCGGCGACGATGAGGTTGGAGACCATGAGGCCGGCCAGCAGGACGCCGGGGACGGTGCCGGGTTCGACGGGCTGCATGGCCAGGTAGAAGACGCCGGCGAGGACGAGGGAGAGCAGCGGGCCGACGAAGGCGAGAACGAATTCCCGTCCGGGGGTCTCGGCCTCCTTCTCGATCTCGGAGACGCCGCCGAAGAACTGGAGCTGGATGCGGCGGACGGGGAGTTTGAAGCGGATCGCGGCGACCGTGTGGGCGAGTTCGTGGATCAGGACGGAGGCGTAGAAGGCGACGGCGAAGAAGAGGGAGACGAGGTAGCGGGCGGCGCCGAGTTCGGGCAGTACGCGGTCGAGCTGGCCGCCGAAGACCCAGGTGATCAGGGCGGCGACGAGGAACCAGCTGGGGGCGACGTACACGGGGACGCCGAAGGGACGGCCCATGAGGAGTCCGCCGCCGGGTTCCTTGGGGCGCTGGGGGGGCCGCCCCTGGACTGCCGGGCCGGAGTGCGCGTGGCTTCGCTCGTCGGTCTCCTCGCCGGTCTGCTCGTCGGTCTCCTCGCCGGTCTGCTCGTCGGTGTGACCCGGGGCGCCGCCGGGAGGGGCCGCACGGGTCCCGGGGGCCGGGGCCGGGCGGGACTCGGGGGCGGGGGCCGGGCGGGACTCGGGGCCCGGGGCCGGACGGGACTCGGGGCCCGGGGCCGGACGGGACTCGGGGGCCGGGGCCGGGCGGGACTCGGGGCCCGGGGCCGGGCGGGACTCGGGGGCCCGGGAATCGTCGGGGGCCGGGGCGGGGAGTTCGTCGGTGTCGGCGGCGGGGCGCTCGGCGGCGGGGCGGGGAGCCGTCTCCTCGTGGTCGTCCTCGCTCTCGGGCGCCGCCCGGCCGGCGGGCGGTTCGCCCCCGCTGGGGGTCGTGGGGGCGTCGGTGGGGGCCGGGCCTCCGTCGTTGGTCGGGGCCGTAGGGCCTGCGGGGTGCTCGGCCGGTTCGGCGTCGTCCGACCGGGGCTGCCCGCTCCCGCCGCTCACGTCCACGGTGTCCCCTCGTTAGATGCGGTCCGTCTCTGGCTCGATGGTATGCGGCCGTCGTGACGCGTTTCGCCCCGGCACCCCTTGTGTTGGCCCGGCCGTCGCGCGGGTTGGGTGACTGTCAGTGGCGGGCCGTATGGTCTGTGGTCATGGACAGCAGCATGGAGGACGCCGCGCAGGCACGGGGCGGGGACGTCACGCGGGGGGAAGAGCCGGTCCCGGCGGCCGAGGTGACGGCCGCGGAGGTGCCGGTCGCGGTGGTGCCGAGCGCCGAGGTGCCGAGTGCCGAGGTGTCGAGTGCCGAGGTGTCGAGTGCCGAGGTGCCGGTCGCGGCGCCGCCCGCCTCGCTGTCGCCGTCGCGGGCCAGTGACTTCATGCAGTGCCCGCTGCTGTACCGGTTCCGGGTGATCGACCGGCTGCCGGAGAAGCCGAGCGAGGCGGCGACCCGGGGGACGCTGGTGCACGCGGTCCTGGAGCGGCTCTTCGACGCGCCGGCGGCGGAGCGGACGGCGCCGCGGGCCAAGTCGCTGATTCCCGGGCAGTGGGACCGGCTGCGGGAGAGCCGTCCGGAGGTGGACGAGCTGTTCGCGGACGATCCGGAGGGCGAGCGGCTGGCGCGCTGGCTGGGTGAGGCGGAGCGGCTCGTGGAGCGCTGGTTCACGCTGGAGGACCCGTCCCGGCTGGAGCCGGTGGAGCGGGAGCTGTTCGTGGAGACCGAGCTGGAGTCGGGGCTGCGGCTGCGCGGGATCATCGACCGGGTCGACGTGGCGGCGACGGGCGAGGTGCGGATCGTCGACTACAAGACCGGCAAGGCGCCCAGGCCGGAGTACGCGGAGGGCGCGCTGTTCCAGATGAAGTTCTACGCGCTGGTGGTGTGGCGGCTGAAGAACGTGGTGCCGAGGCGGCTCCAGCTGGTCTATCTGGGCAGCGGTGACGTGCTCACGTACGACCCGGTCCGCGCCGATCTGGAGCGGGTCGAGCGCAAGCTGCTGGCGTTGTGGGAGGCGATCCGGCAGGCGACGGAGTCGGGTGAGTGGCGGCCGCGGCCGACGAAGCTGTGCGGCTGGTGCGACCACCAGGCGCACTGCCCGGAGTTCGGGGGCACTCCCCCGCCGTATCCGCTGCCGGTGAGGTCGGCGGGGTCCGGCGAGGTGGCGCAGGGCAGAATGGGCGCGGACTAGCAGAAGGAGACTCACCGTGGCCATCCGTGTCCTACTGGTCGACGACCAGCCGCTGCTGCGTACCGGGTTCCGGATGATCCTGGAGGCGGAGCAGGACATCGCGGTCGTGGGCGAGGCCGGGGACGGCCTGCAGGCCCTCGACCAGGTGCGGGCCCTCCAGCCGGACGTCGTGCTGATGGACATCCGGATGCCGCGGATGGACGGGGTGGAGGCGACCCGGCAGATCACCGGGCCGGGGCGGGACGGTCCGGCGAAGGTGCTGGTGCTGACCACGTTCGATCTGGACGAGTACGTGGTGGAGGCGCTGCGCGCGGGCGCCAGTGGCTTCCTGTTGAAGGACGCCCCGGCGAACGAGCTGGTGCAGGCGATCCGGGTGGTGGCCAACGGTGAGGCGATGCTGGCGCCGAGCATCACGCGCCGGCTGCTGGACAAGTACGCGACGCATCTGCCGTCCGGTGAGGAGCCGGTGCCGGACACCCTGCACACGCTCACCGACCGCGAGGTGGAGGTGCTGAAACTGGTGGCGCGAGGATTGTCGAACGCGGAGATCGCCGCGGACCTGTTCGTCAGCGAGACCACGGTGAAGACGCACGTGGGGCATGTGCTGACCAAGCTGGGGCTGCGGGACCGGGTGCAGGCCGCGGTGTACGCGTACGAGAGCGGGCTGGTACGTCCCGGCGCTCAGTAGGCAAGGACACCGGGTCCGGTACGACGCGAGGGGCGCCCCTCTCCGAGTGG
>NZ_JBEYJU010000062.1:0-52739 GCF_040703965.1 Streptomyces sp. NPDC006655
CCAGGACCGCGTGCACCCGCGGTACGACGTTCTCGCCGTCGACCTCGACCACCGCGTCCCGCGGGGCGCGCAGCGCCGTGTGCAGCACCGCGCGGTCCTCGGTGATGTTGATCTTCTCGCCGCGGAACATGGCGTCCCGCAGCCCGAACACGTCGGTGGCGGCGGCCAGCTCGCGCAGCAGCCGCAGCGTCTCGTCGTTGACCAGGTGCTTCGAGTAGTCGATGTGGAGGTCGCCGACCTGGAGGGTGTAGCCCGTGCCGCGTCCCGGGCCGGCCGCGAACAGGTCCCGCAGACGGGTGTCGGCGAGCTCCTCGCGGTGCCGGGCGAGCGCGGTCCACTCGGGCGTCTGGTTGAGCCTGGTACGGCCGTCTGCGTTCATGTGCGACTTCAGCCTTCTTCCTTGCACCTGTCCTGTTGCACGGCTGCCCCGTCTGCCGGTCCCAACCTAGTTGATCAGCGCGGGACGCCGCCTGGTGTCGCGCTGTCCTGCGGCGCAACAACAGGTACGTCCGGCCGGCGCACCGGTATCAACGAGGTGACGGCGAGCGCGAAGAGGAGGGCTGCGAGGAGTGCCGGGCCGTTCAGACCGTACGTCCCGGCGACGGCTCCGCCCAGGAGCGCGCCGAGCGGCGCTCCGGACGTGGAGGAGGTGCGGAAGGCGGCGGCGACCCGGCCGGTCATCGACTCGGGTGCGCGGTGCTGCATCAGCGTGACCTGGTTGACGTTCCACACCATGTTCATCGCGCCGAGCAGCAGCATGCCGACGACCAGGGCGCCGAGGTGCCGGACGGTGCCGACGAGGAGCAGGGCCGCCGTCTGGACCGTGCCGGCGGCCAGCAGGGCGCCCACCCGTCCGGTGCGGCGGGCTACCCGCTGGGCGAGGAAGCCGCCGCCGATGCTGCCCGCCGAGTACGCGGTCATGGCCGCCGCGTATCCGGCGGTGCCCGCGTGCAGCCAGCGTGTCACGTGCAGTACGAGGGTGGCGATCAGGGCCCCCATGCCGATGTTGCACAGCAGGGTGGCCACACAGGCCGCCCGCAGGGCCCGGTCCCGCCACAGGGCGCGCAGGCCCTCGCCGATCTCGGTGCGCAGGGTGCTGCCGGCCGGGCGTGGCGCCCGGTCCGGGGGCCGCGTCCGCAGGGAGGCGACCAGCGCGGCGGCGGCCAGGTAGGTGCTGGCGTCGGCGGCGAAGGGCATGAACGCGCCGGCCGCGAGCAGCAGCGGCACCAGCGGGGCGCCGAGCAGCCCGCCGGCCACCTGCTGACCGGTCATCAGCCGGGCGTTGGCGGCACCCAGGGCCCGGCGGTCCACCAGGGCGGGCAGCAGCGCCGTGGACGCGTTGTCGAAGAGTGTCTGAAGGGTGGTCAGCGCGAAGGCGAGCGCCAGCAGCAGCGGGATGGAGGCGTGCCCCAGTGCCACGGCGAGCGCGAAGGCGGCGACGAGCAGCCCTCGTACGGTGTCCACGGCCCACATGGCACGGCGCTGGTCCACCCGGTCCGCGACGGCGCCGCCGAGGAGCCCGAACAACAGCCACGGCACGTAGCCGCAGGCGGTCACCGAGGCGACAGCCAGCGGGTCGTCGGTCAGGCGCGCGGCCAGCAGAGGCAGCGCGGACGTCCGTAACGCGTCCCCGAACCGGGACACGACGGCGGCCGTCCACAGCCGTCCGAATCCCCCGCGCCACGCGGGCGCCCGCTCCCCCGTCGTCACCGTCGCCCCTTCATGATTCGCCGATGTGCAAACCGTAGAGGGCACCACTGACAACGGGCCGGGCACCGGCCGCGCAGACGACTCCGGCCGGACACCCGAAGGCTCCCGGCCGGTACCAACTCCTAGATCTCGCCCCGCAGTTTGGCGAGCGCCTCGGCGAGGATCGCCTCGCCGTCCGCGTCGCTGCGCCGCTCCCGTACGTACGCGAGGTGCGTCTTGTACGGCTCGGTGCGCGGCGGGTCCGGCGGGTTGTCCCGGTCCTGACCGGCCGGGAAGCCACAGCGCGGGCAGTCCCAGGTCTCGGGCACCTGCGCGTCGCTGGCGAAGCTCGGCTGCGTCTCATGCCCGTTGGAGCACCAGAAGGAGATGCGCAGACGCGGCGCGGACTCGCCGCGCTCGGCCTCGCCCATCGGCCCCGCCCCGACCCGGCTACCTCGGATCGCGTTGCCACTTGCCACGGTCGTAACTCCCTGCGTGATGGTGCCGCGAAGCGAGTCGGCGTGTCGCTTCGTTGCGAGCGCCTCAGTCTACGTAAGGCCCAACGCGCGTCCAGTGTGGGGAGTTACCGTCCCCGCACCTAGACGCAAGCCCCATGATAGGCCGCGCTCAGGTGCGCGTACCGAACATGGGGCCTTGCGTACGGATTGTGCGTGTGTGCGAGTCGCGGATCAGCTGTTCGTCTTCATCAGCATGCCGAGGACGATGATGCACGCGAACCACAGCAGACCGATCACCACGGTGATCCGGTCCAGGTTCCGCTCGGCGACCGAGGAGCCGCCGACGGAGGACTGCATGCCGCCACCGAACATGTCGGAGAGGCCGCCGCCCTTGCCCTTGTGCATCAGCACCAGCAGCATCAGCAGCAGGCTGAAGACGATCAGGGCGATCGAGAACCCCAAAACCACGGCTGGACCAACTTCCTCGGATACGGATGGACTGCGGGGCCGGGACCGTCACGCGGAGCGTGCAGCGGCTTCCCTTCAGGTCTCGGCCCCGCAAGGGTACGACGGATCGTCGCTAGCGCCTACTCGCGGGTGTGCTCACTGATCGCGGAAACGCACGATCTTGACGAATTCGTCGGTGTCCAGCGAGGCACCGCCGACCAGAGCGCCGTCGATGTCGGCCTGGGCCATGATCTCTGCGACGTTGCCGGACTTGACGGAGCCGCCGTACTGGATCCGGACCTGGTCGGCCAGCTCCTGGCCGTACAGCTCGGCGAGCTTGCCGCGGATGGCGGCGCAGACCTCCTGGGCGTCCGCGGCGCCGCAGACCTTGCCGGTGCCGATGGCCCACACGGGCTCGTAGGCGATGACGACCGACTCGGCCTGCTCGGCGGGGAGGTCCTTGAGACCGCCCTCGACCTGGGTGAGGGTGTGGGAGACGTGGTTGCCGGCCTCGCGGACCTCCAGCTCCTCGCCGACGCACAGGATCGGGGTCAGGCCGTGCTTGTAGGCGGCCTTGACCTTGGCGTTCACCGTCTCGTCGGTCTCGTGGTGGTACTGGCGGCGCTCCGAGTGGCCGATGACCACGTACGTGCACTTCAGCTTGGCCAGCATCGGGCCGGAGATCTCACCGGTGTAGGCGCCGGAGTCGTGCGCCGAGATGTCCTGGGCGCCGTACTTGATCTTGAGTTTGTCGCCGTCGACCAGGGTCTGCACGGAGCGCAGGTCGGTGAAGGGCGGCAGGACGGCGACCTCGACGGCCTCGTAGTCCTTGTCGGCCAGGGCGAAGGCGAGCTTCTGGACGTGTGCGATGGCCTCGAGGTGGTTGAGGTTCATCTTCCAGTTGCCCGCCATGATCGGCGTGCGGGTGGTCATAGCGGGGTCAGTCCTCCAGTGCGGCGAGGCCGGGGAGCGTCTTGCCCTCGAGGTATTCGAGGGAGGCGCCGCCACCGGTCGAGATGTGTCCGAACGCGTTCTCGTCGAAGCCGAGGATGCGCACGGCGGCTGCGGAGTCACCGCCGCCCACGACGGTGAAGCCGTTCGACTCGACGAGGGCCTGGGCGACCGCCCGGGTGCCCGCGGCGTAGTCGGGGTGCTCGAAGACGCCCATCGGACCGTTCCAGAACACGGTCGCGGCGTCGGCGAGCTTCGCGGCGTACAGCGCGCCGCTCTCGGGACCGATGTCGAGGCCCATCTGGCCGGCCGGCATGGCGTCGGCGGCGACGGTGGTGTGGTCGGCCGGAGCCTTGGTCTTCAGGTCCGGGAACTCGGGGGCGACGACGGTGTCGACGGGCAGGACGAGCTCGACGCCGGTCTTCTCGGCGCGCTCGATGTACTCGGTGACCGCCGCCAGCTGGTCCTCCTGGAGGAGGGAGCTGCCGATCT
The DNA here is from genome assembly GCF_040703965.1 of Streptomyces sp. NPDC006655. Classification (NCBI taxonomy): domain Bacteria; kingdom Bacillati; phylum Actinomycetota; class Actinomycetes; order Kitasatosporales; family Streptomycetaceae; genus Streptomyces; species Streptomyces sp. NPDC006655. The sequence continues at coordinate 4,038 of NZ_JBEYJU010000062.1, forward strand.
CGTAGCCCTTGGCCTTGAGGAAGGTGTACGCCATGCCGCCGCCGATGAGGATCCGGTCGGCCTTGCCGAGCAGCTCGTCGATGACGGCGAGCTTGTCGGAGACCTTGGCGCCGCCCAGCGCGACGACGTAGGGGCGCTTGACGTCCTCGGTGAGCTTCTTCAGGACGCCGACCTCGGTGGCGATGAGGTAGCCGGCGTAGTGCGGCAGCCGGGCCGGGAGGTCGTAGACGGAGGCGTGCTTGCGGTGCACGGCGCCGAAGCCGTCGCCGACGTAGACGTCCGCGAGGGCGGCGAGCCGGTCGGCGAACTCGCCGCGCTCGGTGTCGTCCTTGGAGGTCTCGCCGGCGTTGAAGCGCAGGTTCTCGATGACCGCGACCTGGCCGGGCTCGAGGCCGTTCACGGCGTCGTGGGCGGCGGGGCCGACGGTGTCCTGGGCGAACGCGATCGGGGCGGCGAGGAGTTCACCGAGCCGCTCGGCGGCCTGCAGCAGGGAGAACTGCGGGTCCGGGGCGCCCTTGGGGCGGCCCAGGTGGGAGGCGACGACCACCTTGGCGCCCGCGTCGGCGAGGGCCTTGACGGTGGGCAGTACGGCGCGGATGCGGCCGTCGTCGGTGATGAGGCCGTCGGCCATCGGCACGTTGAGGTCGGCGCGGACGAAGACCCGCTTGCCGTCGACGCCTTCGGCGAGGAGTTCGTCGATCGTCTTCATGGTTGGGGACTCCTACAGGAGGGCTCTTGATCGTACGAGGGCTGATCGAACCGTAGACGGCGGGTCGATCCTTACGCGCGTCAGGGCTCGGGCGGCGCGACGGTGCGCTGCCCGAGCCCTGCTACCGCATCGAGGTGCGTGCTCGGTCGATCAGAGCTGGTTGCCGACGAAGACCGTGAGGTCGACGAGGCGGTTCGAGTAGCCCCACTCGTTGTCGTACCAGCCGAGGACCTTCACCGTGTTGCCCTCCTGGACCATGGTCAGGGAGGAGTCGAAGGTGCAGGAGGCCGGGTCGCTGACGATGTCCGAGGAGACGATCTCGTCCTCGGTGTACGCCAGGTAGCCCTTCAGGTCGCCGTCCTCGGCGGCCTTCTTGAACGCGGCGTTGACCTCGTCCTTGGTGACCTCGCGCTGCAGCGTCACGACCAGGTCGGTGGCGGAGCCGGTCGGGACCGGGACGCGCATGGCGATGCCGTCCAGCTTGCCCTTGAGCTGCGGGAGGACCAGCGCGGTGGCCTTGGCGGCACCCGTGGTGGTCGGGATGATGTTCTCGGCGGCGGCCCGGGCGCGGCGCAGGTCCTTGTGCGGGAAGTCCAGGATGCGCTGGTCGTTGGTGTACGCGTGCACCGTCGTCATCAGGCCCTTGACGATGCCGAAGTTCTCGTCGAGGACCTTCGCCATCGGCGCCACACAGTTGGTGGTGCAGGAGGCGTTGGAGATGACGTGGTGGTTCGCCGGGTCGTACTTGTCCTGGTTGACGCCCATCACGATGGTGATGTCCTCGTCCTTGGCCGGAGCCGAGATGAGGACCTTCTTGGCGCCGCCGGCGATGTGCTTCTCGGCGTCGGCCTTCTTCGTGAAGATGCCCGTCGACTCGATGACGATGTCGACGCCCAGCTCGCCCCAGGGGATGTCGGCGGGGTTGCGCTCGGACAGCACCTTGATGGTGTGGCCGTCGACGGTGATCGTGTCGGCGGTGTGCGACACCTCGGCCTTGAGGCGGCCCAGGATCGTGTCGTACTTCAGCAGGTGCGCGGTGGTCGCGGTGTCACCCAGGTCGTTGACAGCCACGATCTCGATGTCAGCGCCCTGCTCCAGCAGCGCGCGGAAGTAGTTGCGACCGATACGACCGAAGCCGTTGATGCCTACGCGGATCGTCACGAACCGATCTCCTCGTTGGTACGCCGGCCATGCGGTGCCGGCGAGCTGTATTTGGGATGTCCCCGACCACCCACGACCCTACCTCCCTGAGGCTCCCGTGGTGACATCCAGATGCCCCATACACGGCGAGGCGGTCCGTACCCGCCAGTAGGGGTACGGACCACCTCGGATCATGGATCGAATTGCCCGGTTATGACCGGCAATGCCGACCCGTGTTCACTCTTCTTTCACTCGTTCGTGAGCGGGTCGGCTCACTTGTCGAGTGCCGCCAACGCCTTCTTCACCAGAGCGGCACGATCGGCGGCCGAGGTGACCTGTTCCAGACCGAAGCCGAGCAGCACGCTGCGGTCCGTGGTGACCGCGCCGTACGTCTGGAACAGGGCTCCCGTGCGCGCCCAGTCCTTGAGGACGGCCGGGCTGCCCGCGGGCGGCCCGGCGACGCTCCAGGGGCCGAGGGACGTCTCGAAGCCCGCCGTCTCGGTCGCCTTGCCGTCGAGCACGAGCGAGGCGTCGTCGAGGAGGACGCCGTGCCCGCCGGTGCCCGGGTCGGTGACGTAGGAGACGGAGACCTCGACGGACCTGCCGGCGTACGCGCTCAGGTCGAAGCTGGCGGTCTGCCAGCCCGCCGAACTACCGGTGAAGCTGTGCCAGGCGCCGCTGGTGCCGGTCGCGGCGCACGTTCCGTCCCCGATGGTCAGGTAGTGCTTGAGCCACGGGTGCTCGGCGATCAGGAAGCCCGCTCCGCAGTCGGCCGGTACGGCGCCCTTGGCGGCGCCCTCCTTGTCGGGCAGCGTGGTCCAGTCGTCGGCGCCGACCGTGTGGACCTCGACGATCGCGTGGTCGTAGCCCGGTTCGGTGTCCCACAGCAGCTTGGTGCTGAGGGTCGGCTGGTCGGCCGCGGTGACACCGGTGAGGTCGACGGTGCGGGTGAGGCGCTTGTAGGAGTCGTCGGTGTGGACGGCCGCGGCCATGTACGACCCGGAGTACGGCCCGTACGGGTTGACGGTCCCGGCGAACCGTCCCGCGCCCGCGCTGGCGAACTGGGGGTAGGTGTCGGCGGCGAGTTGGTCCGAGGTGACGGAGTAGGTGCCGGCCTTGTCGAGGGGGTTGGCGCCGGTGCCGCTCAGCGGGCCGGAGAACCCGCCCAGCGCGCCGGAGCCGGTGAAGCCGGTGGCCCCCGGCGTCGAGGTACGGGAGTAGGCGCCCAGGTAGTACTGGCTGAAGTCGTCCGACGGGGTGCCGTCACCCAGGTTGACGCTGCCGCCGGCCAGTTCGCCGGCCTCGATCAGCTTGCCGCCCTCGTTGAGGTAGGCGCGCAGCTGGAGCTGGGTGTCGTTGCCGGGTCCGTTCGTGCCGGAGTAGTGCACGACCGTCCTGAAGTGCGCCAGCACGCCGAGCGCGTCGGGCGCGCCCTGGGTGGCGACGTCCCAGACGACCGCCTTGTGCCCGGCGGCCTTCAGCGCGTCGACGTAGGTCCCCGCCTGGGTGGCCTTGGCCCCCTCCTCGGCGACCACCAGGGTGTCCGCCGCGGGTCGCCGCGCCACGGTGTACGTGAAGTGGCTGCTGGAGACCTTCTTGCCGCCCCTGCTCTCGCCGGTGAACCAGACCTCGACCTTGTCGCCGGGTGCGCCGTCCTTCACCCTGGCCCGGTACTCGTCGAAGTAGAGGTCGTCCGCGCCGCCGTAGGTCTTGCCGCCCTTCCAGTGCCTGAGCGCCGTCTCGTGCGTGCGGCCGCCGTCGACGCGGTACCTGAGCTTCTTGTCGCGGACCGCCTTGCGGACGACGACGGAGACCTCCTGGTCGGCTCCGCGCGCGTACGAGGTGGTGAACGTCGCCGGGGTGAAGTCGGCGGCGCTCAGGCCGACCGAGGAACTCGGCCGGTCGGGGTGGGCGGCGGTCTCGGCGACGGAGAGCGCGAACGGGATGTTCTTCACGAACTCGTCCTGGATCAGCTTCTCGTCGTCCGGGAAGTTGAAGACCGACTGGCAGTCGGCGGCGTTCCAGGCGTCGTTCGGGTCGATGTCGGAGGCCGTCTGGCAGGTCGACATCTCCGGGGTGAACATCGCCATGCCGTTGACGTTCGATGCGTGGCCGTCCGCCTCGCCGTTGGTGGTGTACAGCTCCGAGGAGACCTGGGAGTGGTAGCCGGGGATCGCCGGGTTGTCCGGGGTGCCGGCGAGCGCCTTGTAGAGCACGTCGTCCGGGGTGGGGGTGGCCACCTGCCAGCCGACGCCGTAGAGGAGCAGTTCGGCGGCCGAGTGGTAGTTGATGCCGTACGTGAACCGGATCCGCTTCTCGAAGCCGTCCAGCGCCCTGGTCTCCGGCTCGGACTCGGGGCTCGCGCCGCGGTAGGTCTCGCTGGTGGGGTTGGGGGACGAACCCTCGTCGTCGTAGCCCCACTTGTAGCCGAAGTTGCGGTTGAGGTCGACGCCGTCACCCGTGCCGATGACCCCGTCGCCGTTGACGTCCCGCAGGTTCTTGCGCCACAGGCGGGTGTCGGGGCTCCGGAAGGTGTAGTCGTAGCCGTCGGGGTTGGCCGAGAGGACGAACCACAGCTCGGTCGAGTCGACGATCTTCTTGATGCGTTTGTCTGTGCGGTAGTTGTCCAGGTAGTAGTGCATCAGCCGGCGGGTCATCTCCGGCGTGATCCATTCCCGCGCGTGCTGGTTCGACACGTACAGCACGGACGGCTTGGAGCCGTCCTTCGACTTCTTCGCGCCCTTGGTCAGTTTGAGCGCGAGGATGTCCTGGCCGCCGACCGTCTTCCCGATGGACTCGACCTTGGTGAGGCCGGGTTCGGCCTGTGCCGTGCGGAGGATCTCCTCCTTCAGCCCGCCGCTGCCGCTGTAGGGGCGGAAGACGCCCTGGGCGGCGTGGTCGACCCGCGCCTCGGCCCTGGCGGAGAGGGTGTGCTCGGTGAGGGCGACACCCTGCTTCCGCAGCTTCCCGGCCTGCTGGTCGGTGAGGTAGAGCTCGACCTCCGTCTTCCCGGATCCGGTGACCTGGTCGCCGAGTTCGTGGCCGTCCTGGCCGGCCTTGAGCAACAGGGGAATCTGCTTCTTGGTGACGTCGGCGCGGAAGACCTTCACCTCGTCCGGGCCGGTGCTGCCCGAACCCCCGGTCTGTGCCTGGGCCATGGGCGCGAGTGCGGCTCCGCCGATCAGGAGCGCGCCGACAGCGAGGATCGATCTCGCTCTGTGTCTCATGTACCCCCCTAGCAGTGGTCCGCCACGGCGGCGAACTCATGCCAGGCTCATGACACTTCATGATCGAGTCAAGGGCGACTCACGGCCAGCTCACAGGGAGTACACGAGCGGACCACGGGCTCGTAAACGCCGGGCCGGCGACCACGATCGGTCGTCGGCCCGGCGGTCCGACACCGTCTCAGACCGCGAGGTTGTCGGCCAGTTCCTCGGAGAGGTTGGCCTCGGTGCCCGGGATACCCAGGTCCGAGGCGCGCTTGTCGGCCATCGCGAGCAGCCGGCGGATCCGGCCGGCCACCGCGTCCTTCGTCAGCGGCGGGTCGGCGAGCGCGCCCAGCTCCTCCAGGGAGGCCTGCTTGTGCTCCATGCGCAGCCGGCCGGCCGCGGCGAGGTGCTCGGGGACCTCGTCGCCGAGGATCTCCAGGGCACGCTGCACCCGGGCGCCGGCGGCGACGGCCGCACGGGCGGAGCGGCGCAGGTTGGCGTCGTCGAAGTTGGCGAGGCGGTTCGCGGTGGCGCGCACCTCGCGGCGCATCCGGCGCTCCTCCCAGGCCAGCACCGACTCGTGCGCGCCGAGCCGCGTCAGCAGGGCACCGATCGCGTCACCGTCACGGACGACCACCCGGTCCACCCCGCGCACCTCGCGGGCCTTCGCGGCGATGGACAGCCGGCGGGCCGCGCCGACCAGCGCGAGGGCGGCCTCGGGGCCGGGGCAGGTGACCTCCAGGGAGGAGGAACGGCCGGGCTCCGTCAGCGAGCCGTGCGCCAGGAAGGCGCCGCGCCAGGCCGCCTCGGCGTCGCAGGTGGCCCCGGAGACCACCTGCGGGGGCAGGCCCCGGATCGGGCGGCCCCGGCCGTCCACGAGCCCGGTCTGGCGGGCCAGCTGGTCACCGCCGGCAACCACCCGTACGACGTAGCGCGAGCCGCGGCGCAGCCCGCCGGGCGCCATCACGATCAGCTCGGAGGAGTGGCCGAAGATCTCCAGGATGTCCCGCTTGAGGCGCCGGGCGGCCATCGCGGTGTCCAGCTCCGCCTCGATCACGATGCGCCCGCTCACCAGGTGGAGGCCGCCCGCGAACCGCAGAATGGCGCTGACCTCCGCCTTCCGGCAGCAGGTCCGGGTGACGGGTAGCCGGGAGATCTCGTCCTTCACCGCTGCCGTCATCGCCATGGGCCGATCCTTCCATGCATCCGAAAAATACGGTCGTACGCGGCGGCCAACAGCTCCGGGTCATGCCGGGGTGAACCGTCGGTCCGGGCCACGGGGCCCAGCTCGACCGCGGCTCCCAGCCGCTTGGCGGCTTCGGTGAGCGAGTCGCGGTCGGGCACTGCGGCCTCGTCGGCCAGCACCACGTCCAGGGCGAGTTTAGGGGCGTGTCGCCCCAAAACCTCCACATGACGCTGCGGGGAGAAGCCTTCGGTTTCTCCCGGCTGCGGTGCCAGGTTCAGGGACAGGACCTTACGGGCTTTCGTCTCGGTGAGCGCGTCACTGAGCTCAGGGACGAGCAGGTGCGGGATCACCGAGGAGAACCAGGAACCGGGGCCGAGCACCACCCAGTCCGCGTCCAGTACCGCCTCGACGGCCTCCGGCACGGCCGGCGGGTCGTGCGGCACCAGGTGCACGGACTGCACCTCACCCGGCGTCAGGGCCACGGTGGCCTGACCCCGGACGATGTCCACCTCGTCCGGCCGCTGTGGATCATGCCCCTTGACCAGGGCCTGCAACTCCAGCGGCACGGCGGACATGGGCAGCACCCGCCCGTGCGCGCCGAGCAGCTTGCCGACCAGGTCCAGGGCCTGGACATGGTCACCGAGCTGTTCCCACAGGGCGACGATCAGCAGGTTGCCGACCGCGTGCTCGTGCAGGTCGCCCTTGGACTGGAAGCGGTGCTGGATGACCCGGGCCCAGGTCTGGCCCCAGTCGTCGTCCCCGCACAGCGCGGCGAGCGCCTTGCGAAGATCACCCGGGGGGAGCACACCCAGCTCGTCGCGCAGCCGCCCGCTGGAGCCGCCGTCGTCGGCGACGGTGACGACGGCGGTGAGGTCGCCGGTGATCCGGCGCAGCGCGGCGAGCGAGGCGGACAGGCCCATGCCGCCGCCCAGGGCGACCACCTTGGGCTGGGTGCCCCGGCGGCGCGGCCGGGCGCCACGGACCTCGACCGGACGGCCCGCACGGCTCTCCGGCACCATCCGGCGCAGCCTGCCCAGCCGAGGAGGACGTCCGGTCACTCGCGCCCCATGTCCCGGTGCACGACTACGGTCTCCACTCCTTCGGCGGACAGGCGGGCGGCGAGCTTCTCGGACACGGCGACCGAGCGGTGCTTGCCGCCCGTGCAGCCGATGGCGATGGTCACGTACCGCTTGCCCTCGCGCCGGTACCCGGTCGCGATCAGCCGCAGCAGCTCGGCGTACCGGTCGAGGAACTCCTTGGCGCCCGGCTGGTTGAAGACGTACGCCGACACCTCCTCGTTGAGCCCGGTGTACGGGCGCAGCTCCGGAACCCAGTGCGGATTGGGCAGGAACCGCATGTCGGCGACCAGGTCGGCGTCGACCGGCAGGCCGTACTTGAACCCGAACGACATGACCGTCGCCCGCAGTTCGGGCTCCTCCTCGCCGGCGAACTGGGCGTCCATCTTGGCGCGCAGCTCGTGCACGTTGAGGCTGGAGGTGTCGATCACCAGGTCGGCGTCGCCGCGCAGCTCGCGCAGCAGCTCCCGCTCGGCGGCGATGCCGTCGACGATCCGGCCGTCGCCCTGAAGGGGGTGCGGGCGGCGCACCGACTCGAAGCGGCGGACCAGCGCGTCGTCGGACGACTCCAGGAAGACGATCCGGCGGGTGACGCCCCGGCTGTCCAGGTCCGCGAGGGACTCCCGCAGGTTGTCGAAGAAGCGCCGGCCGCGCACGTCCACGACGACCGCGATCCGGGCCACGTTGCCCTGGGAGCGGGCCCCCAGCTCCACCATGGTGGGGATCAGGGCCGGCGGGAGGTTGTCGACGACGAACCAGCCGAGGTCCTCCAGGCACTTCGCAGCCGTCGAACGACCGGCTCCCGACATGCCGGAGATGATCACCAGCTCGGGGATGGCCGCCTCCGCGGCCCCGGCCGGGGTGACGTCCGTGCTCACTTCTGCTCCGTTTTCCTGGACCGCTTCCGCTTGCTGCGGCTGATCCTGGCGCGCCTCGCTGTGCGTTCGCCCTGGCTCGCCCTGTGTCTCGCCGAACGCCGGATCTCGCCCGGCCGTGCCCTGTGCGTCTCGCTCGGTCATCTCTCCTGCCCCCGTCGATCGTCCGGGGCGCCCGCGGGTACGGGCTCCCCCGAGGCGTCCGCCGTCGTCTCGGGCGCCTCGTCTTCCCTGTCATCCATGATCTCTCCCGTCGCCGTGTTCACGGCGGGTGCGGCCGGGGCCGCCTGGGCGAGGGCCGCGGCGATGGTCTCGGCCGTCTTGCGGCCTATCCCGGGGACTTCCTGGATCTGTTCGATTGTGGCGGACCGCAGCTTCTTCACCGAGCCGAAATGCTTGATCAACGCCTGTTTGCGGGTCTCGCCGAGGCCCGGTACGTCGTCCAATGGGCCGGCGCGGAACCGCTTGGCCCGCTTGGTGCGCTGGTAGGTGATGGCGAAGCGGTGCGCCTCGTCGCGGACACGCTGGAGCAGGTAGAGACCCTCACTGGTGCGGGGCAGGACCACGGGGTCCTCGTCCTCGGGCAGCCAGACCTCTTCGAGGCGCTTGGCGAGACCGCAGACGGCGATGTCGTCGATGCCCAGCTCGTCGAGTGCGCGTTTGGCGGCGGCGACCTGCGGCCGGCCGCCGTCGACGACCACGAGCTGCGGCGGGTAGGCGAACTTCTTGGGGCGGCCGTCCTCCTCCTTGAAGCCGTTGACCGGGGCGCCGTCGGAGTGGATGCCGACGCCCACGAGGGCGGCGTTCGTGGGGGCTTCGCCGCCCGTGAGGGGGGCTTCGGTGTCGCCGTCCTCGACCCACTCCCCCGTCCTCTCCTTCTCGGCCAGGTAGCGGCGGAAGCGGCGGGTGATCACCTCGTGCATGGAACGCACGTCGTCCTGCCCGGCGAAACCCTTGATCTGGAAGCGGCGGTACTCGTTCTTGCGCTGGAGGCCGTCCTCGAAGACGACCATGGAGGCCACCACGTCGTCGCCCTGGAGGTGGGAGATGTCGTAGCACTCGATGCGCAGCGGGGCGCTGTCCAGGTCCAGGGCGTCGGCGATCTCCTCCAGCGCGCGCGACCGCGTGGTGAGGTCGGAGGCACGCTTGGTCTTGTGCAGGGCGAGCGCCTGCTGGGCGTTGCGCGCCACGGTCTCCATCAGGGCCTTCTTGTCGCCGCGCTTCGGAATCCGCAACGAGACGTTCGACCCGCGGCGGCCGGTGAGCCACTCCTGGACCGGCTCCAACGGGTCGGGCAGGGCCGGGACCAGCACCTCCTTGGGAACGGCGTCCCCCGTCTCCTCGCCGTAGAGCTGCTGAAGGGCGTGCTCGACGAGAGCGGCGGTGGTGATCTCCTCCACCTTGTCCGTCACCCAGCCGCGCTGGCCGCGCACCCGTCCGCCGCGCACGTGGAAGATCTGGACGGCCGCCTCCAGCTCGTCCTCGGCGACGGCGACGAGGTCGGCGTCGGTCGCGTCGGCGAGCACGACCGCGTTCTTCTCCATGGCCTTCTTGAGGGCACCGATGTCGTCACGGAGCCGGGCGGCCCGCTCGTACTCCATCTCCTCGGCCGCCTCCGTCATCCGGTTCTCCAGACGGCGGAGGTAGGTGCCGGTGCGGCCCGCCATGAAGTCGCAGAACTCTTCGGCCAGTTCGCGATGGTCCTCGGGGTCGATCCGGCCGACGCAGGGGGCCGAGCACTTGCCGATGTAGCCGAGCAGACAGGGGCGGCCGGTGCGGGCGGCGTTCTTGAACACCCCGGCGGAGCAGGTGCGCACCGGGAACACGCGCAGCAGCAGGTCGACGGTGTCCCGGATGGCCCAGGCGTGGCCGTACGGGCCGAAGTAGCGCACGCCCTTCTTCTTGTGACCGCGCATCACCTGGACGCGCGGGAACTCCTCGTTCATCGTCACCGCGAGGTACGGGTAGCTCTTGTCGTCGCGGTACTTGACGTTGAACCGGGGGTCGTACTCCTTGATCCAGGAGTACTCCAGCTGGAGCGCCTCGACCTCCGTGGACACCACGGTCCACTCCACGGACGCGGCGGTGGTGACCATCGTCCGGGTGCGGGGGTGCAGGCTCGCCAGGTCCTGGAAGTAGTTCGCCAGGCGCTGGCGCAGGCTCTTCGCCTTTCCGACGTAGATCACCCGGCGGTGCTCGTCACGGAACCTGTACACCCCGGGACTGTCCGGGATCTGTCCCGGCTTGGGGCGGTAGCTGGAGGGGTCGGCCATGTCTCACACCCTACTGGCGAGCGCCGACACCGCGCCGCCCTGTGGCCTCCCGGGGGGGGCGTCCGGGACGGCCGGGAGCCGGGGCGGCACGCCGGGTCCGGGGTTCTGGCGTCGGAGGCCTCGGGCGGCGGCCTGTGGCGGGTGCGGGGGCGGCGGCGTGGGAACCGTGCGGGGACGTTCGTTCGCTGTCCGCGGTCGAGGGTCGTCCCGGTCCGCCCGCAAGCCCGTCCCGGTCTTGGAATCGGCCACGTCGGCGCCGCCGCGAACGGTTGAGGCGCGGCGCGTGCGAGAGGCCGGTCGGCGTCCCGTGCCGGGCCCCTGCGCAGCCGCCGAGCCGGTCACGACGCGGCGTGCGCGGCTTCCTCCTCCCCTTCTCACCTCTCCTTCTGACGATCTTCGCTCGACGGGGCGCGTCCGGCGCCACCGAACCCGCTCGATCCGCCCGCAGCGGGGTCACGCCTCGGCCAGGTGAACGCCCTCGGCCGGCCCAAGGTGTTGTCGGGGATTGGTCAACACGCTTCAATGCGGGGGAACTCGGGGCCGCGAGCGACGGCCCGCCGACGCGGCGTACCCAAGCGCGGCCGCCCCGGCACCGACGGGGTGGCCCCCACCGCGCCAACGGCCTGACCAGCCGTTGAGAACCCCCCAAGAGAAAGGCCCCCTGCATGCGGCACGGCACACAGCACGCGGACGTCGCCACCGCGGAACTGGACTCGGTCCTGCACGGCGGCCCCTTCCATGTGGCACTGCGCGCCGCGATCGCCGCCCGTGGGCTGCCGCTCCAGCGCGTGCAGCACCATCTGTCGCGTCACGGGGTCAAGGTGGGCGTCACCAGCCTGAGTTACTGGCAGCAGGGTGCCCGCCGCCCCCAGCGTCCGGAGTCGCTGCGGGCCGTCCGCGCGCTGGAGGAGATCCTGCAGCTCCCGGACGAGTCCCTGATACGCCTCCTGGCCGAGACCGAGCAGGGTTCTGCCATGCGCCGTCCCGCGGCCCGCTCCTACCGCTCGCTGGTCAAGGCCTCCGACGTCGTCGACCGGCTCCAGGCCGAGCTCGGCTGGTCCCTCGACGGCGGCCTGCACGCCCTGGGACACCACGAGCGGGTGCGGATCGGCGCCCAGCGTGAACTGGCCGGCCGCGAGTCGCAGCACATCGTGCGCGCCCACCGGGACGGCATCGACCGCTTCGTGGCCGTCCACCACGGCGACCCGGGCTGTGCCCCGCAGCAGATGCGCATGCACGCGCTGGAGAACTGCCGTACGGGGCGCGTCCGTTCGGACCAGGAGACCGGCCTGCTCGTGGCCGAGCTGCTCTTCGACACCCAGCTGCGCTCCGGCGACACCTTCCTCTTCCGCTACGCCGTCGAGGACGGCACGGCCGGTGTCTCCCGTGAGTACGTGCGCGGGTTCGGCTTTCCCGGCGGTCAGTACACCCTCCAGGTGCGCTTCGCCGTCGGCGCTCTGCCGGCCCGGTGCCAACGGTTCACCCAGCACTCGGCCGCGGCCCCGCGCAGCGGCCGGCAGAACCTGCCGCTGAGCGGGCTGCACCGCTCCGTCCACCTGGTCGAGCCCCGGGTACGGCCGGGTCTGCTCGGCATCGGCTGGGACTGGGACTGACCCGAGCGGCTGGAACGGCCCGCGGAGACAGTTCGCGATCTCAGGCGCCCGGCCCGGCCACGATCCGGCCGTTCGCCGCCTTGACCGGCAGTTCGTTCAGCGGCTCGGTGGCAGGCGACCGCACCACCTTCCCGGTCACGGCATCGAACTCGCTGCCGTGGCAGGGGCAGACCAGCGTCGTCCCCTGGAGCTTGTTGATCGGACACCCCGCGTGCGTGCAGATCGTGCTGAACGCCTTCAGGGTGCCGTCGCCGGACCGGCTCACGACGACGTTGTGCTCCCGGTAGAGCTTGGCACCGCCCTTGGCGACCTCGCCCTCGGCCCCGAGGTCGACGGGCGCGGTCGGTGTCGCGTCCGCCGCGGCTCCCCCACCGGGCGCCGAGCAGGCCGCCAGTCCCAGTCCGGCGACCGGTACGGCCGCCGTCCCGCGCAGGACGGTACGACGGCTCGCGGAGGGACGGGCGGTCATGAGGGTCTCCCAGGGGTCGGGGGCGGGGGCGGGTCCGCGGAGGCGTGCGGTGGCGTCACCGGGGGCGGACCGCGGCAGCGGGGAGCACCGTCACGGAACGGTCGCCCGGAATCGTGCAGGGCGACGATACCTGGGTGCTTCTGTCCCGCTTCGGGGCGGGTCGGCGCTCGGGGCGGCCCGCCCGCGTGGGACGTAAACGCTTGCGCAAGCGTTTACGCGGGGACGCCGGATGGAGTAGCTTCCCGGCCGGAGGCCCGCGGCAGCCCCGGCGTGAAACCGGGAGCCTGGCCCAGGCGGGGAAGCGGAGAAGGGGAACCCATGCCCACCATGGCCGACGTGGCGCGCAGTGCCGGTGTCTCCGTGGCGACCGTCTCCCATGTGCTGAACGAGACCCGCCCGGTGCTGCCGCACACCCGCCAGGCCGTCCTCGACGCCATCGAGGAACTGGGCTACACCCCGAACACCCTCGCCCGCTCCCTGGTGACCTCCCGCACCCGCTCCATCGGGCTCGCGGTGTCGGCGATCAGCAACCCCTATTTCACCGACATCCTCCAGGGTGTCGAGGCCGCCGCCCTGGAGCACGGCTACAGCCTGCTCATCGCCGACCCCCACGACGACCCCGAACACGAACGCAAGGTCGTCCAGCTCCTGCACGAACGCCGTGTCGACGGCATGATCGTCGCTCCTTCCGGCGCCCCGGGCGGACTTCTCGCCTACCTCGGCCGCCATGCCGTGCCGACCGTCCTGCTCGACCGGGTGATCGACGGCCACGCGGCCCCCGCCCCGCGCTTCGACCAGGTCTGCGCCGAGAACACCGGGCCGACCGCCCGGCTCGTCACCCATCTCGCCGCCCTGGGGCACCGACGGATCGGCCTGGTCGCGGGGCTGCCCGGGCTGAGCACCACCGACGAGCGGATCACCGGATACCGGCAGGGGCTTGCCGCCGCCGGGCTGGCCCCGGACGATGACCTGGTCGTCTCCGGCAACTCCGAGTCCACCGGTGCCGAGCGGACCGTCGCCGTCCTGATGGCGCTCGCGGCGCCGCCCACCGCGCTCGTCACCGCCAACAACGCGATGACCATCGGCGCGCTGCGCGCCCTCCAGACCCACGACCGCTCCGTGCCCGACGACATCGCCCTGTGCTGCTTCGACGACTTCGCCTGGGCCGATCTGTTCTCGCCCCGGCTCACCGCCGTCGCCCAACCCAGCAGGGAGATCGGTGCCGAGGCGGTCCGGGTGCTCCTGGAGCGACTGGCCGCACCCGACCGGCCCGCCCGCACCGTACGGCTCCCCTGCACCTTCGTGCACCGGACCTCGTGCGGGTGTCGGGAACAGCCCGAGGACCCCGAGCCCTCCAGGAAAGGAACCCCCTCGTGATCGTCGTCGCCGGTGAAGCGCTGATCGATTTGGTACCGCAGGGCACGGGCGCCCTCGCCGCCCTGCGACCGGCGCTCGGCGGCGGCCCGTACAACACGGCCGTGGCGCTCGGCCGTCTGGGCTCCCCCACCGCGTTCTGCTCCCGCGCCTCGAACGACACGTTCGGCGAGGCCCTGCTGGACGGGCTGCGGCGGGCGGGGGTGGACGTCTCCCTCGTGGCGCGCGGCGCGGAGCCGACCACCCTGGCGGTCGCCACCGTCGACCCGCACGGCTCCGCCTCCTACTCCTTCTACGTCGACGGCACGGCCGACCGCCTGTTCACCGCTCCGGTCGCCCTCCCGGCCGCCACCCGCGCGGTCTCCTTCGGGACTCTCTCGCTCGTCCTGGAACCGGGGGCGAGCGCCTACGAGGAGCTGATGCGCGGCGCGGCCGGGCAGGGCCTGTTCATCGCCCTCGACCCGAACATCCGGACGGCTCTGATCCCGGATCCGGACGCCTACCGGGCGCGGTTCAAGAGCTGGCTGCCGTCGGTGACGCTCCTGAAGCTCTCGGAGGAGGACGCGCTGTGGCTGGGCGGCACCCCGCACGAGTGGCTGGCGTCGGGGCCGTCGGCGGTCGTGGTCACCCATGGTGGTGACGGTCTCAGCGCCTTCACCCGTGACGGCACCGTGTACTCCGTCCCGGGTGAGGAGGTCGCCGTCGTGGACACGATCGGCGCCGGTGACACGGTGAACGCGGCCTTGCTGCACGGTCTTGCGGCTCGGGACGCGCTGTCCGCCGAGGCGCTCCTGGGGCTGGACGCCGACGGCTGGACGACGCTGCTGCGCTTCGCGGCGCGGGCGGCCGCGATCACCTGCTCCCGGGCGGTGCGGAGCCGCCGTACGCCGCCGAACTCGCGGTTCCCTGAAGGACCGTCGGCGTCTTCGGCCGGTGCCGGCGACCTTGCCGGTTCGGTTGCTTCCGCTGTTGAGGAGTCAAGGTTCGTCCTGCCCGCGGAGATCGGGCGGCTGATGATGCAACGTGCGGCGCCCCGCGGGAGGTTCCCGCGGGGCGCCGCACATGTCTGGATTTGCCGAATCCCGTCACCCGGTGGGGGGGGTCAGGCCTTGCGGGCCCGCGTCGCCCTCTTCGCGGGCGCCGCCTTCTTCGTGGCCCCGGCCGTCTTCTTCGTGGCCCCGGCCGTCTTCTTCGCCGCCGTCCTGCGCGGTGCCTTCACCGAGCTGGCGTCGCTGACGCGGTCGGCACCGAGGATCTCGCGCAGGAACTTGCCGGTGTGGCTGGCCGGGACGCCGGCCACCTCCTCGGGGGTGCCCTCGGCGACGACGAGTCCGCCGCCGGCGCCGCCCTCCGGACCCATGTCGACGACCCAGTCCGCGGTCTTGATCACGTCGAGGTTGTGCTCGATGACGATGACCGTGTTGCCCTTGTCGACGAGACCGGACAGGACCTTCAGCAGCTTGCTGATGTCCTCGAAGTGCAGACCGGTGGTCGGCTCGTCGAGGACGTAGACGGTCCGTCCGGTGGAGCGGCGCTGCAGCTCGCTGGCGAGCTTCACCCGCTGCGCCTCACCGCCGGACAGCGTGGTCGCGGACTGGCCCAGGCGGACGTAGCCGAGACCGACGTCCTTGAGCGTGTTCAGGTGGCGGGCGATCGACGGGACGGCCTCGAAGAACTCCGTGGCCTCCTCGATCGGCATGTTCAGGACTTCGGCGATGGACTTGCCCTTGTAGTGGACCTCCAGGGTCTCCCGGTTGTACCGGGCGCCGTGGCAGACCTCGCAGGGGACGTAGACGTCCGGGAGGAAGTTCATCTCGATCTTGATGGTGCCGTCGCCCGCGCAGTTCTCGCAGCGGCCGCCCTTGACGTTGAAGGAGAAGCGGCCCGGCAGGTAGCCGCGGACCTTCGCCTCGGTGGTCTCGGCGAACAGCTTGCGGATGTGGTCGAAGACGCCGGTGTAGGTCGCCGGATTCGACCGCGGGGTGCGGCCGATGGGCGACTGGTCGACGTGCACGACCTTGTCGACGAGGTCGTCGCCGTCCACGCGCGTGTGCCGGCCCGGGACGTTGCGCGCGCCGTTCAGCTCGCGGGCCAGGTGGGTGTAGAGGATGTCGTTGACCAGCGTCGACTTGCCGGAGCCGGACACGCCCGTGACGGCGGTGAAGACACCCAGCGGGAAGGACACGTCGATGTCCTGGAGGTTGTTCTCCCGGGCGCCGTGCACGGTGAGCCGGCGGGACGGGTCCTGCGGGCGGCGGATGTCGGGCAGCGGGATCGACTTCTTGCCCGACAGGTACTGACCGGTCTGCGACTCGGCGTTGGCAAGCAGTTCCTTGAGGGAGCCGCTGTGCACGACCTTGCCGCCGTGCTCGCCGGCGCCGGGACCGATGTCCACGACCCAGTCGGCGACCTTGATCGTGTCCTCGTCGTGCTCGACGACGATGAGCGTGTTGCCCATGTCGCGGAGCCGGACCAGGGTCTCGATCAGGCGGTGGTTGTCGCGCTGGTGCAGACCGATCGAGGGCTCGTCCAGGACGTACAGGACGCCGACGAGGCCGGAGCCGATCTGGGTGGCCAGGCGGATGCGCTGGGCCTCACCGCCGGAGAGGGTGCCTGCCGCGCGGTTCAGCGAGAGGTAGTCGAGGCCGACGTCCACGAGGAAGCGCAGCCGCTCGTTGACCTCCTTGAGCACGCGCTCGGCGATCTTCTTGTCGCGCGCATTGAGCTTGAGCTCACCCAGGAAGTCCGCGCAGTCGCTGATCGACATCGCCGAGACCTCGGCGATCGACTTCTCCATGATGGTGACGGCGAGGACGATCGGCTTCAGGCGGGTGCCCTGACAGGTCGGGCAGGGCACCTCGCGCATGTAGCCCTCGAAGCGCTCACGGCTGGCGTCGCTCTCGGCCTCGCTGTGCCGGCGCTTGACGAACGGCACGGCGCCCTCGAAGGGCGTGGTGTACACGCGCTCGCGGCCGTACCGGTTGCGGTAGCGGACCTCGATCTGGGTCTTGTGACCGTGCAGCAGGGCCTTCTTGGCGCGCTGCGGCAGACCGGCGAAGGGGATGTCGGTGCGGAAGCCCAGCGCGTCCGCGAGGGCACCGATCAGGCGGCCGAAGTAGTCCTTGGTGTGACCGTGCGACCAGGGATGGATGGCGCCCTCGTCGAGGGACTTGTCCTCGTCCGGGACGATCAGCTCCGGGTCGACCTCCATACGCGTGCCGATGCCGGTGCACTCGGGGCAGGCGCCGAACGGCGAGTTGAAGGAGAAGGAGCGGGGCTCCAGCTCCTCGAAGGAGAGGTCGTCGTAGGGGCAGTACAGGTGCTCCGAGTACATGCGCTCGCGCTCCGGGTCGTCCCCAGGGAGGTCCACGAAGTCGAGCACGACCATGCCGCCGGACAGGCCGAGGGCGGTCTCCACGGAGTCGGTGAGACGGCGCTTGGCGGTGTCCTTCACCGTGAGGCGGTCGATGACCACCTCGATGGTGTGCTTCTCCTGCTTCTTCAGCGTCGGCGGGTCGGACAGCTGGACGGTCTCGCCGTCCACGCGCGCGCGGCTGTAGCCCTTGGTCTGGAGGTCGGCGAAGAGATCGACGAACTCGCCCTTGCGCTCGCGCACCAGCGGCGAGAGCACCTGGAAGCGGCTGCCCTCCGGCAGCTCCAGCACCTTGTCCACGATGGCCTGCGGCGACTGGCGCGAGATCGGGCGGCCGCACTCGGGGCAGTGCGGCTTGCCGATGCGCGCGAAGAGCAGCCGGAGGTAGTCGTAGACCTCGGTGATGGTGCCGACCGTCGAGCGCGGGTTGCGCGAGGTCGACTTCTGGTCGATGGACACCGCCGGGGACAGGCCCTCGATGAAGTCCACGTCCGGCTTGTCCATCTGCCCGAGGAACTGGCGGGCGTACGAGGAGAGCGACTCCACGTAGCGACGCTGGCCCTCGGCGAAGATCGTGTCGAAGGCCAGGGAGGACTTGCCCGACCCGGACAGGCCCGTGAAGACGATGAGCGAGTCACGAGGCAGGTCGAGCGAGACGTTCTTCAGGTTGTGCTCGCGCGCGCCACGGACGATGAGACGGTCGGCCACAGCCGGTCCGCACCTTTCTTGAGAGAAGTGACAGGGGCAGAGCCCCGTGCTTCTTCAGACTAGGGGGAGCCACTGACAACGCCGGACGGATTCCTGGATGCGTAAACAATCCCGGACCATCCAGCATGCCCGACGCCGTCAACGACGATATAGCACGCGCATTCGATTTACGGAGCCCGACGGAAACCTTCACCCGAAGGTGTGGCCGGGCTAGTGTCAGCCGCATGATTGATCACGCTCATGACCTGGCGTCTGTACAGGAAGCGACGGACCGGCTCCTCAGCGCAGTCGCCGCACTGGACAACGCGGCCGTCACGCGACCGTCACGGCTGCCCGGCTGGACGGTCGGCCACGTCCTGGCCCACCTCGCCCGCAACGCGGACGCGCTCGCGAACGTCCTGGACGGCCGCCCCATGTACGCCTCCGGCGAGGCGCGGGACTCCGACATCGAGCGGGACGCGCCGCGCCCCCTCGACGTGCATCTGGAGGACCTGCGCGCGAGCCACGCCGCGTTCCGGGCCCAGGCGGAGGTGCCCGCGGACTGGACGCGGACGGTGGAGCTGCGCAACGGGGTCACCGACGTCGCGGCCCGGGTGCCCTTCCGGCGCTGGGCCGAGGTCGAGCTGCACCATGTCGACCTCGGGGCCGGGTACGAGCTGGAGGACCTGCCGGAGGAGTTCACCGAGCGGGAGATCGACTTCCTCGCCGACCGCTTCCTGGGGAGCCCCGACGTGCCGGCGACCCGGATCACGGACGGCACGCGCGCGTGGCGCACGGGGAGGCAGGCACCGCAGACGGAGGTCACCGTCCAGGGCCGGCCCGCGGACCTGCTCGGCTGGCTCTGCGGACGCCGCGACGGGACCGCGCTGGAACTGTCCGGCGGGGAGTTGCCGAAGCTGCCGCCGCTGTAGCGGGCGAACCGCCCGACGGGGCCGCGCCCGCTATAGGCTGACCGCCATGACGTACAGCGGAGAGGTCACGGTCGGCGGGCCGGCGGACGTGCACGAGCTCAAGGACCTGATGATCACCAAGATCGCGGTCGGGCCGATGGACAACAACGCCTATCTGCTGCGCTGCCGCGCCACGGACGAGCAGTTGCTGATCGACGCGGCCAACGACGCGGAGACGCTCCTGGGCACGATCGGTGACGACGGCATCGCGTCCGTCGTCACCACGCACCAGCACGGCGACCACTGGCAGGCGCTGGCCGAGGTCGTCGCCGCCACCGGCGCGCGCACGTACGCGGGCCGCGAGGACGCCCCCGGCATCCCGGTCACCACCGACGTCCTCGTCGACGACGGCGACGTCATCCGGGTCGGCCAGGTCGTACTGACCGCCCGCCACCTCGTCGGCCACACCCCCGGCTCGATCGCCCTGGTCTACGACGACCCGCACGGCCATCCGCACGTCTTCACGGGCGACTGCCTCTTCCCCGGCGGGGTCGGCAACACGCGCAAGGACCCGGAGGCCTTCGCCAGCCTGATCCACGACGTCGAGACGAAGATCTTCGCGGTTCTGCCGGACGAGACCTGGGTGTATCCGGGACACGGCAACGACACCACGCTGGGTGCGGAGCGCCCGCACCTGCCGGAGTGGCACGCACGCGGGTGGTGAGTACGGGGCGCGCATCACCAATCGCGCGCCCCGTGTGAACAGTTCGCACGCGCCGGAGCCCAGCGCACGCTCCCGGCGCGTGTGGTTGCGCGGTCAACTGGTGGCAGCCCCGCACAGGATGACGGCTCCTGCGCGGTACGGGCCGCCGGTCATCATTCCCCGCCCTCGGCCGGCGGCCCCGGCGCGTCTGTCCGTCCGGTGAGCGGCAGCGTTCACAGAACCGCAACACCCGTTCCCAGTATGCGGACAATTACCGGCTTGACCTGGACAAACGCGGTGTTCGCTGTCACTCTCCCGCCATGCACCCTGCCCCGAGCGCGCTGCGTCGCGCTGCCGCCGCCACCACCATAGCCCTGCTCGCCACCGCTGTCGGCTGTGCTCCGCAGCCGGACGACAAGGCGTCCGGCGCGTCCTCCCCGTCGGCCGGAACCACCTGTGCCAAGGGCAAGTTGGCCACCCGGACCACCGGCAAACTGACGATCGCGACGGACGAACCCGCGTACGAGCCGTGGTTCAAGGACGACAAGCCGGCCAACGGCGAGGGCTACGAGTCGGCGGTCGCGTACGCCGTGGCGAAGCAGCTGGGGTACGACAGGAGCGCGGTCGTCTGGCAGAGCGTGCCGTTCAACAAGGCGTTCGCCCCCGGGGTGAAGACGTTCGACTTCGACATCAACCAGGTCTCCATCAGCGCCGAGCGCAAGAAGGCCGTGGACTTCTCCTCCGGCTACTACGACGTGCGCCAGGCGGTCATCGCGCTCAAGGGCACCAAGGCCGCGAAGGCCACGAGCGTCGCCGACCTCAAGGGTCTCAAGCTGGGCGCCCAGGTGGGCACGACGAGCCTCGACTACATCAGTGACGTGGTGAAGCCGTCCCAGCAGGCGGCCGCCTACTCCAAGAACGACCAGGCCATCTCGGCGCTCAGGAACGGCCAGGTGGACGCGATCGTGACCGACCTGCCGACCGCCTTCTACGTGACCGCGGCCCAGGTGACGAACGCCAAGATCGTCGGCCAGTTCGAGAACCAGGGCGGTACGCCCGAGCAGTTCGGCCTCGTCCTGGACAAGGGCAGCGCCCTCACCTCCTGCGTGACCTCGGCCGTGGACGCCCTGCGCGGGGACGGCACGCTGGCGAAGCTGGAGAAGCAGTGGCTGTCCGACGCCGTCGACGCTCCGGTGCTCAAGTGACGGTCACGAAGGCCGAGACCGGGGAGGACTCCGGCGAGGACGGAATGCGCGACGCGTACGTCCCCTCGCAGCGGCGCCTGGACCGCGAGCGCCACAAGCGCGTCCGGGCGCGTCGCGCGACCGCGATCGCCGCGCTGTCCACCCTGGTCACGGCCGTGGTTCTGTACTTGATCGTGGTCAGCGCGCCGGGCTGGGAGCGCACCAAGGAGACCTTCTTCGACGGTCAGTACGCGCGCGAGGCCTTCCCCAAGGTGCTCGACGGCCTGTGGCTCAACATCCGGCTGCTGCTGGTCTGCGGCGTCCTGGTGCTCGTCCTGGGCATGTTGATCGCCATCGCGCGCACGCTGCCGGGCCCCGTGTTCTTCCCGTTGCGGGCGCTGGCGGCGGCGTACACGGACTTCTTCCGCGGTCTGCCGCTGCTCATCAATCTGATGATCGTGGTGTTCGGGGTGCCCGCGCTGCGTCTCCAGGGCGTGACCGTCGATCCCGTGCTGCTGGGCGGTACGGCGCTGACGCTGACGTACTCCGCGTACGTCGCCGAGGTGTTCCGCGCGGGCATCGAGTCCGTGCACCCCTCGCAGCGCGCGGCGGCCCGCTCGCTGGGGCTGACCAACCGGCAGGCACTGCGCCACGTGGTGCTGCCCCAGGCGGTACGCCGCCAGGTGCCGCCCCTGCTCAACGACCTGGTGTCGTTGCAGAAGGACACCGGGCTCGTGTCGATCGGCGGCGCGATCGACGCCGTACGGGCGTCCGACATCATCGCCCAGCGCAGCCTCAACTACACGCCGTACATCGTCGCAGGGCTGGTGTTCGTGGCGCTGACCATCCCCATGACGCGCTTCACGGACTGGGTGACGGCCAGGACGGACCGGCAGCGGGCCCAGGGAGGATCCATATGAGTGAGGCGCCTGTCCTGCGCATGGAGTCCGTCCGCAAGACCTTCGGCGACTCGGTCGTCCTGCGGGACGTGGACCTGGAGGTCGCCCCGCACACCGTGACCGCGCTGATCGGTGCCTCCGGCTCCGGCAAGTCGACGCTGCTGCGCTGCGCCAACCTCCTCGAGGAGATCGACGACGGCGCGATCTGGCTGGACGACCAGGAGATCACCGATCCGCGAACCGACCAGGACGCGGTCCGGCGCCGTATCGGCGTGGTCTTCCAGGCGTACAACCTCTTCCCGCACATGACCGTGCTGGACAACATCACCCTGGCTCCCCGCCGGGTGCACGGTGTCGCCCGCGCCGAGGCCGAGGAACGCGCCAGGGAGCTGCTGGAGCGCCTCGGGCTGGGCGGGAAGGCGGATGCCTACCCCGACCGGCTGAGCGGCGGTCAGCAGCAGCGGGTGGCCATCGTGCGCGCCCTGGCGGTACGGCCCCGGCTGCTCCTGCTCGACGAGATCACCGCCGCCCTCGACCCGGAACTGGTCGGCGAGGTGCTCACCGTGGTCCGTGATCTGAAGGACGAGGGCATGACCATGGTGCTGGCGACGCACGAGATGGGCTTCGCCCGGGACGTCGCCGACCAGGTCTGCTTCCTCGACGGCGGCGTCGTCCTCGAACGCGGCACGGCCGACCAGGTGTTCGGCGACCCGCAGCAGGAGCGCACCCGGCGCTTCCTGCGGCGGATCGTGGAGGCCGGGCGCCTCTGAGGCACCGGTCAGGCTTGCGCGGTGGCGGCGCCGACCAGCGCCGCCACCCGCTCCACGCCGAACACATAGCCCTGGACACCGCATCCGGCGATCACACCGTCCGCGCGCAGCGAGACGTAGGAGTGGTGGCGGAACGACTCGCGCTTGTGGATGTTGGAGATGTGGACCTCCAGGACGGGCAGCCCGTCGCAGGTGTGGAGGGCGTCCAGGATCGCGACCGAGGTGTGCGAGTAGGCGCCCGGGTTGATGACGATCCCGCAGTGGCCGAGGCGCGCCTCATGGATCCAGTCGACCAGTTCGCCCTCGTGGTTGGACTGTCTGAAGTCGACGGTGCCACCGTGTGCGGCCGCCGCCCTGACGCACAGGGCCTCGACGTCGGCGAGCGTGTCGGAACCGTAGATCTCCGGCTGGCGCCGGCCGAGCAGGTTCAGGTTGGGTCCGTTGAGGATCATGATCGGGGCGTCGGTCAGGGTGCGGGGCACTGTTCCTCCGGGTCCGTCAGACGTGAACGGCCCTGGTGGGACCGCGACTCAGAACGGTTTATCACGGTGCGCCGGAGCGCTCGCGAAGGACGCCGTGCGCCCCCGTAACCCACGATCACCGCGGGTAGTTGACCCGGCATGCACGATGTACGCACCGTAACTCCTCCCTCGATGCTGTGGCTGGCCGCGGCCTCGCTCGCCGGGACCGCGATCGAGTTCTACGACTTCTTCGTCTACGGGACGGCCGCGGCCCTCGTCCTGGGGCCGCTGTTCTTCCCGACGTTCTCGACGGTCGCGGGGACGCTGGCGGCGTTCGGGACGTTCGGCGTGGGCTTCGTCGCCCGGCCGCTGGGCTCGGCGCTGTTCGGGCACATCGGGGACCGGCGGGGCCGGCGGCCCGTTCTGGTCCTGTCCCTGCTGCTGACCGGCGTCTCCACGGCCGCCGTCGGATGCGTGCCCTCGTACGGCACGATCGGTGTCGGTGCTCCCGTCCTGTTGCTGGCGCTGCGGTTCCTGCAGGGGCTGGGGCTCGGTGGGGAGTGGGGCGGGGCGGTGCTGCTGACCGCGGAGCACGCGCCGGCCGGCCGGCGCGCCCTGTGGTCGAGCTTTCCGCAGATCGGCCCGGCCGTCGGCTTCCTGCTGGCCAACGGCGTGATGCTGGCCCTGTCGGCGACCCTCTCGGACCCGCAGTTCGCGCAGTGGGGGTGGCGGGTGCCGTTCTGGGCGGCGGGAGCGCTGGCGCTGGGCGGCCTGTGGGTGCGCTCCTCGCTCCCGGAGAGCCCGCGCTTCCTGGAGATCGACGAACACGCGCGCGTGCCGCTCGCCGAGGTCGTACGGCACCACTGGCGGCTGGTGCTGCTGACAGCGGGCGCGCTCGCGGTCGGGTACGCGGTGTTCTACGCGGTGACGACCTGGTCGCTGGCGTACGGGACGGAGCGGCTCGGGGTGAGCCGTACGGTCATGCTGGTCTGCATCATGGCCGCCGTGGTGGTGAAGGGCGCGCTCACGCCGGTGATGGCCCTGCTCGGCGACCGTTACGGGCGGCGTCCGCTGTGCCTGGTGGGGTGTACGGTCTCGGCCCTGTGGTCGTTCCCGATGGTCGCGTTGCTGGCGACCGGGCAGCCGCTGTTGATGTTCATCGGGTTCACGGGGGCTCTGGTCGCGTTCGTCACGATGTTCTCGGTGGTCGCCGCCTATCTGCCGGAGCTGTACGAGCCGCGGGTGCGCTGTACCGGCGCCGCGGTGGGCTACAACCTGGGCGGGGTCGTCGGGGGCGCGCTCACGCCGATCGTGGCGACGGCGCTGGCGCAGCACGACGGTCGGGTGCCGTGGGGTGTGGGTGCGTATCTGGCGGGGGTCGCGCTGCTGAGTCTGGGCTGCTTCGCCCTGTTGCCCGAGACGGGCCCGGCGCCGGTGGCGGCGGTCGAGCCGGTCACCGGCCGCGCGCGGTCTATGGGTTGATCGCCAGTTCCAGGTAGACCGCGAACAACACCAGATGGACACCGCCCTGCAGCGGTGTGGCCCGGCCCGGTACCACCGTCAGGGAGCTGACCACCACGGTCAGCGCGAGCAGCAGCATGTGGGTGGAGCCGAGGCCGAGGACGAGTGGTCCGGAGAGCCAGATGGAGGCGAGGGCCACCGCGGGTATGGTCAGGCCGATGCTGGCCATGGCGGAGCCGAGCGCCAGATTGAGGCTGGTCTGCACGCGGTCGCGGCGGGCTGAGCGCAGGGCCGCGATGGTCTCGGGGAGCAGCACCAGCAGGGCGATGATCACGCCGACGACGGCCTGGTGCAGACCGGCGGCCTGTACACCGGCCTCGATCGTCGGGGACACCCCCTTGGCGAGTCCGACGACACCGATCAGGGCGAGGCCGAGGAGTCCGAGGCTGATCCACGCCGTGCGCGCGGAGGGGGCCGCGGCGTGGTCGTCGGCCGCCATCACCTCGCCCTGCCGGGTGATCGGCAGGAAGTAGTCGCGGTGCCGTACGGTCTGCGTCGCCACGAACAGGCCGTACAGGATCAGTGAGGTCAGGGCCGCGAAGGTGAGCTGTACGCCCGAGAACTCCGGGCCCGGCTTGGTGGTGGTGAACGTCGGCAGCACCAGGCTGAGCGTGGCGAGGGTGGCCACGGTCGCGAGGGCGGCCCCGGTGCCCTCCGGATTGAAGACCGCCGTCCCGTGCCGCAGCGAGGCGACGAGGAGACAGAGGCCGACGATGCCGTTGCAGGTGATCATGACGGCGGCGAAGACGGTGTCCCGGGCCAGGGTGGCGCTCTTGTCGCCGCCGTCGGCCATCAGGGTGACGATCAGGGCTACTTCGATGATCGTGACAGCGATGGCGAGGACGAGGGAGCCGAAGGGTTCACCGACCCGGTGCGCCACGACCTCGGCGTGGTGGACCGCCGCCAGGACCGATCCCGCGAGGACCAGCGTCACCAGCGCCACGACCCAGCCGGGCAGATCACGGCCCCAGGTGAGGGCGAGGAGGACGACCGCGAGCACCGGCACGAGGAACGTCCACTGAGTGGTGAGCGACCTGAGCCGAATGATCATGCAGCGATGGTGGCAGAGGCGTACATCGTTCGCATTTCCTGTCCTTTCCGGGGCCGGGGGCCCGCCGTCGGCGCGGCTCGGCCCCCGGCTCGTACGGTGCGGTCGGGCGTGCGGTCAGACGTCGACGCTGTCCCTCGGAGCGCCCTCGCCCTCGGGCTGCGCCGGCCCGGCGGCCGCCTGCTTCCCGGAGGCCCTGAGGCTGGTGATCGTGGTGACGATCAGGACCGCGCAGATGACGCCGAGGGAGACCGGGATGCTGATCTCCGGAACGTGGACGCCGGACTCGTGCAGGGCGTGCAGCACCAGCTTCACACCGATGAAGCCGAGGATGATCGACAGGCCGTACGAGAGGTGGACGAGCTTTTTCAGCAGTCCGCCGATGAGGAAGTACAGCTGTCGCAGACCCATCAGCGCGAAGGCGTTGGCCGTGAAGACGATGTACGGGTCCTGCGTCAGGCCGAAGATCGCAGGGATGGAGTCCAGCGCGAACAGGACGTCGGTCGTGCCGATCGCGAGCATCACGACCAGCATCGGGGTCATGACCCGCTTGCCGTTCTGCCGGATCCACAGCTTGGTGCCGTGGTACCGGTCGGCCACACCGAACCTGCGCTCGACGGCCTTGAGCAGCTTGTTCTCCTCGAACTCCGCTTCCTCCTCATCGGCGCGGGCCTCCTGGATCAGCTTCCAGGCGGTCCAGATCAGGAAGGCACCGAAGAGGTAGAAGACCCACGAGAAGCTGGCGAGGATCGCGGCGCCCGCGGCGATGAAGATCGCGCGCAGCACCAGGGCTATGAGGACGCCGACGAGCAGCACCCGCTGCTGGTACCGCGAGGGCACGGCGAACTTCGCCATGATCAGGACGAAGACGAAGAGGTTGTCGACGCTCAGCGACTTCTCGGTGATGAAGCCGGCGAAGAACTCTCCCGCGGGCCGGCCGCCGGAGAACAGGAACAGACCGAGGCCGAAGAGTCCGGCCAGGGCGATCCAGACGACGGTCCAGATCCCGGCTTCCCTGATGGACACGTCGTGCGGTTTACGGCCGATGAAGAAGTCGACCGCTATCAGAGCGGCCAACCCCAGGACGGTGAGGACCCACAGGGTCACGGACACATCCACTGCGCCTCCGGTTCGTGAACGGGCAAAGTCCCAGCGCCATCGCTGCCGGAGGTCTCTTCCACCCGAGACGGGCCGACGCCCCGGGATCCGGTCGGATCCGTATTGACGGGTACGCCGCAGCAGACAGGGAGTACTCCCCTCCGTGGGGAAAACAGTACCCCAATCACCAAGGATTGGTAAAGCAGTCAGCAAAATAAAGACCAAATACCAAGGTCAGGCGACTTTACATACGCTTGGCACGGGCCGTCGCGACCTGCGTGAGCACCTGCTGGAGCACCTGGCTGCCGACCGGCACGAGGCAGGGCTCGTACGTCCAGGCATGCCCCACCCACGGATCGGCCAGGTGACCGTCCGGTGCCGGGGTGAGTCGCATCAGTGAACGCCAGAGCGGGTCGAGCAACGGGCCGTGGGCGGCGGCGTCCTCCCGGTCGGCGACCAGCAGGAGGTGGACGCCGGCGTCCGGGCCCTCGTCCGCGAGATAGCGCAGCTGGTTGACGGCCCGGTCGTCGAAGCCGTGCGGGAAGTCGTGGACGATCAGCAGCTGACGCGAGGTGTCCGGACCGGGCGGCAGTGCGTCGGGCGCCCCACCGCGCACCGCCATCTGCACCAGGTCGACACGCTCGGTGAGCCGCCCCAGCGTGTCCGCCACACCGGCGGCGCCTCTCGCGGGCGGTGCCGTCAGCGCGCCCGTCCCGGTCAGCGGCGCGAGCGCGGACGCGCCGGAACCGGCCGGATCGATCACGTGCACCCCGAACTCACCCGCCGGATGAACGGCGAGCAGCCGGGCCGCGAGCGCCACCGCCGTCCGCACGGCCAGGTGCCGCAGCTCACCGGTGTCGGCCCCGGCTCCGTCGTGGGAACCACTGTCGATCCACAGTCCCCGCTCCAGCGGCAGCCTGACCAGCCACGGGATGCGCAGCGCGGAGCTCTCCGTGAGATGGAGGTCGCCCAGCCGGACGGCCAGGGGCGGCTCGGCCGGCACCCGGTAGCCGTGCCAGACGGGATTGTCCCAGCGGGCGTACGCAGGAGGCAGTGCGGGCTCGACGACCTCGGACTCGGCGGTGAGCTGGGCGACGTCCCGGTCGAGGACCGCCCGCGCCTGGTCGACCAGCTCGTCCCGGCGGGCCCGGGCCGCCTCGCGGGCGGCGTCGCCCACGGAACCCAGGCGACTGCGCGGATCGGAAAGCGCCTGGTCCAGCTCCCTCGCCAGGCGCGACTGGGCGAAGTCGACGGCGCTGCGGTAGGCGGCGGTGGCTCGGGCCAGGTCCTCGAACATGCCCCAGACCTGGTTGTAGAGCCGCTCGTCCAGGGACCAGCCGACCGCGTCACCGGCGACGGGCGGCGCGGGGCCCTCCGCCGGGACCGGAGCCTCCGGTGCCGCGGGCCGAGGGGCCCGGCGGCGCCCGGGGTGCGTGTAGTCGATGGCGCCACCGACGCTCGAAGTGGCGGCCACTGTGGTGCCGGAGTCGTCGTCGGCGGCCGAGGACCTGCCACCGGGCGGCGGTTCCGTCCCGCCCACCCCGCCGCAGGGGGCCGGCCGACTGCTGCCGGCACCGGAGGCCGGGGAGTCGTACGAAGACCCGGCGGCGCCGTCAGGCAGGTCGGGACCGGTGACGGAGGCGGCACCCGGCAGGTCGGGACCGGTGACGGAGGCGGCCGTGTGGCGGGAGCGGTCGGTCTCCGTCGTACGCACCGGGATCGAGCGGGTCATGCCGTGTGCCACCGCTTCCTCGATCCCGCGGGCGAGGTCGGCGGCCTGGGGCACCCCCTGGTCGGCGAAGAGCGCGGTGAGACCGTCCGCGTAGCCCTGGCCCACCGCGCAGACCTTCCAGGCACCCTGACGTCGGTAGACCTCGAGAACCACGACGGCCGACTCGGCGTCCAGGCCGGCCAGGGTGTACGCGGCGATCTCGGTGCCGTCGAGGCCGGTGACCGAGGCGCGGGGAGCGGGGACGGCACCGAAGCGGGGCGGGCCGCCGGGTGTGGCGGGCAGGGCGATCAGGACGCCGAGCCGGTGCACGGCCTCAGGCAGGGCGTCGAGGTCGACGGCGATCCGGTGCCCGGCGGCCGCCTGCCGGGAGACCTCCAGCCCTGGCAGGCTGGGCGCGCCCGGATGGGCCACCCGGTCGGCGTCCCGCACCCGGCCGCTCTCGTCGGCGAGGGTGGCCCCGGCGACCACGGGCACGCCGGCCGAGATCCGGATCTCGATCCGGTGCCGTGAGAGCGGATGGTTCTGCCCGCGCACCAGCTCGGCCGCCATGGCCCGTGCCCCCCTGTGTGTCGTGTCGCCTTCGCCCCGGGCCGCTCCTAGAGGACCGGCAGAATCGTGGGCACCAGGTCCTGGAAGGTGCGGCCCCTGGCCGGGACGCCGAGGGCGGTCATGGTCCAGCCCGAGCCGGACCGGTGCACCTTCGCCATGATCTGGGCGGTGTACTCGCCGCCGCCGTCGAGCGTGTAACGGGCGAGTTCCTGGCCGTTGGTCTCGTCGACGAGCCGGCAGAAGGCGTTCTGCACCTCTTGGAAGGTCTGGCCGGTGAACGAGTTGACGGTGAAGACGATCTGGTCGATGTGGACCGGGACCCGAGCGAGGTCGACGAGGATCGCCTCGTCGTCGCCGCCCTGGCCGGCACCGCCGACGAGGTTGTCACCCGTGTGGCGGACGGAACCGTCGTCGCTCACCAGATGACGGAAGAACACCACGTCGACGGGCTGCTTGTCGGCGAACAGCACCGCCGAGGCGTCCAGGTCGATCTCCCGGGTCCGCGAACCGAACAGCCCGCGGCGGGGCGCCGCCTTCCAGCCAAGGCCCATGCGGACCGCGCTCAGGGAGCCCCCGTCCTTCTTCTCCAGGCTGATGGCCTGACCCTTGGTCATGTTGACGGTCACGACTGCGTTCCCCTCGTCGGATGTCCCCGGTCACCACGCCGTGCGCGGCTGTCCGAAACCCTATGCAGCGGTACGGACAGTGCCGAACCCCGGCCCACGGTTTGTGTCGGTGTTGCAACACTTCGCGCCCTTGCCGGGGTCTGATGGCGGCTGCGGGATCAGGCCAGGCCCGCCTCCTTCATCTGGCGCAGTTCCTTCTTCATCTCGGACACCTCGTCGCGCAGCCGGGCCGCGATCTCGAACTGCAGATCGGCCGCGGCGGCACGCATCCGCTCGGTCATCTGCTCGATCTGCTCGGCGAGTTCGGCCGCGGGACGGTCGGTGGGCACCGTCTCCCTGGCCTTGCCCTTGGCCGCCTTGCCCGCCTTCGCGCCCTTGGCCGCCTTGTCACCCAGGGCCGGGACGGGCGCCTTGGCTCCCTTGCCGTCCTTCAGGTTGCGGTAGCCCGAGCCCAGCAGCTGTTCGGTGTCGACCTCTTCACGGGCGATCTGCGCCACGATGTCGTTGATCTTCTTGCGCAGCGGCTGCGGATCGATGCCGTTGGCCTTGTTGTACGCGACCTGCTTCTCCCGGCGCCGGTTGGTCTCGTCGATGGCCCTCTCCATCGCCGGGGTGATCTTGTCGGCGTACATGTGGACCTCGCCGGAGACATTGCGCGCCGCACGGCCGATGGTCTGGATCAGCGAGGTGCCGGAGCGCAGGAAGCCCTCCTTGTCGGCGTCGAGGATCGCCACCAGGGACACCTCGGGCAGGTCGAGTCCCTCCCGGAGGAGGTTGATGCCGACCAGGACGTCGAACTCGCCGGACCGCAGCTCGCGCAGCAGCTCGACGCGGCGCAGGGTGTCGACGTCGCTGTGCAGGTAGCGCACCTGGATGCCGAGCTCCAGGAAGTAGTCGGTGAGGTCCTCGGCCATCTTCTTGGTGAGCGTGGTGACCAGGACGCGCTCGTCCTTCTCGGTGCGCTTGCGGATCTCGTGCACCAGGTCGTCGATCTGGCCCTCGGTGGGCTTGACGACGACCTCGGGGTCGACGAGGCCGGTGGGGCGGATGATCTGCTCGACGACGCCGTCCCCGCGGGAGAGCTCGTAGGGGCCGGGGGTCGCCGACAGGTACACGGCCTGCCCGATCCGCTCCTGGAACTCCTCCCACTTCAGGGGCCGGTTGTCCAGGGCGGAGGGGAGCCGGAAACCGTGGTCCACGAGGGTCCGCTTGCGGGAGGCGTCGCCCTCGTACATGGCGCCGATCTGCGGAACGGTGACGTGCGACTCGTCGATGACGAGCAGGAAGTCGTCCGGGAAGTAGTCGAGCAGGGTGTTGGGCGGGGAGCCGGGCGCACGGCCGTCGAAGTGCATCGAGTAGTTCTCCACGCCGGAGCAGGTGCCGATCTGGCGGAGCATCTCGATGTCGTACGTGGTGCGCATCCGCAGCCGCTGGGCCTCCAGCAGCTTGCCCTGCTTCTCCAGCTCGGCCAAGCGCTCCCCCAGCTCCTTCTCGATGTCGTTGACGGCCCGCTCCATGCGCTCGGGGCCCGCGACGTAGTGGGAGGCCGGGAAGACGTACAGCTGACGGTCGTCGCTGATGATCTCACCGGTGACCGGGTGGAGGGTGGACAGCGCCTCGATCTCGTCCCCGAACATCTCGATGCGCACGGCGAGCTCCTCGTACACCGGGAAGATCTCGATGGTGTCGCCGCGGACGCGGAACGTGCCACGGGTGAACGCCATGTCGTTGCGCGTGTACTGGATGTCGACGAAGCGGCGCAGCAGGTCGTCCCGGTCGATCTCGTCGCCGACCCGCAGCGGGACCATCCGGTCGACGTACTCCTGCGGGGTGCCGAGGCCGTAGATGCAGGAGACCGAGGCGACCACGACGACGTCACGGCGGGTGAGCAGCGAGTTGGTGGCCGAGTGGCGCAGCCGCTCGACCTCCTCGTTGATCGAGGAGTCCTTCTCGATGTACGTGTCGGACTGCGGGACGTACGCCTCGGGCTGGTAGTAGTCGTAGTACGAGACGAAGTACTCGACCGCGTTGTTCGGGAGGAGCTCGCGGAACTCGTTGGCCAACTGCGCGGCCAGCGTCTTGTTCGGCGCCATCACCAGGGTGGGGCGCTGGAGCTTCTCGATCATCCACGCGGTGGTGGCGGACTTGCCGGTGCCGGTCGCGCCGAGGAGAACGACGTCCTTCTCGCCGGAGCCGACGCGCCTGGCCAGCTCGGCGATGGCCGCCGGCTGGTCGCCGCTGGGCTGGTACGGGCTGACGACCTCGATGGGCGCCACCGTGCGTTCGATGTGGGAAACGGGCCGCATGGGTTCCACCGTACGACCCCGCACTGACAACCGGTTCTGATCAGCGGTTCTGCGGAGCGCGCACGCTGTGTTCCCGGTAGCCGGGCCCGCGGCTGACGCGGAGGGACCGGCGGCGGCTCGGCTGGTGGGTGACCTCGGCCGCCGGGACTCCCGGCTTGTGCTCGACGCGCCGCCGGTCGGGCCTGCCCGTGACCAGCAGCGGGTCGAAGATCACGACGACGGCGGCGAGGCAGAGGAAGGCCAGCGGTCCGACCAGCATGGGCGCGAGCAGGGAGGCCGGCGAGTCGCCGGGGGACGCCACTCCGGCACTGTGGAGATGGACGGAGAGGGCGGCCATGCCGGTGTAGTGCATGCCGCTGACGGCAAGTCCCATGACCAGGCTCGCGCCGACGCTCCACAGGAAACCGCGGATCTGCCCGGCCGCCCACAGGGCCGAGGTCGCGGCCACCACCCCTATGACGACCGACGCGGCCACGGTGACGGTGTCGTACTGCAGGGTGCCGTTCAGGCGCAGGCCGGCCATGCCGAGGTAGTGCATGGAGGCGATGCCCAGCCCGGTGATCGTGCCGCCGGTGAAGAGCGCGGCGCCGGTGGCGCCCCGGTAGCCGACTATGAAGATCCCGACGCCCACCATGACGATGGCGAGGCCGAGGCTCGCATAGGTGAGCGGTTTGTCGTAGTGGATCGGCGTCTCCTTGACACTGAACCCCATCATGGCGACGAAGTGCATGGTCCAGATGCCGGAGCCGATCGCCGCGGAGCCGAGCGCGAGCCAGGCGGGCCGCCAGGTGTGGGCCACCAGCATCGCCCGGGTCGTGCAGCGCAGCCCCAGGGCGCCGCCGAGGCAGGCCATCAGATAGGCCACCAGCGGGGTGACGACCCCGTAGCTGAATCCGTCGACCGTGCCCTGCATGCGTGGCCGCCCTTCACCCTTTGCGTCCCGGAATATATGAGATGCGCCCCCGTCCCAGGACCGCCCGAGCGGTCAGGGTTGACGCAGAGAGTATGACTCGGCCCGGAATGGTCGAACGATTTTCCGGCAAAGAAACACGGCTTTGCCTCACTTGTGCGGCACCGGTGAGCGGGCTTGGCCGACTCCGTTAGATCTGTGGTCGTCCCGTACCCGCCCGCCGTTGACTCACTGCTGTCAGTCTTGTGCTGTCCGTGTTCGTCCGACGTGAGGTGTACGCATGCACGCGCGCGCAGTTGCCGCCACGACCACCGCGCTCCTGGGAACGGCCGCCCTGCTGAGCCCCGTGCCCACCGCCCTGGCCGGCGACGCGGGAGAGCTGACGGTGCTGGCCCACCGGGGCGCCAGCGCCTACGCACCCGAGAACACCCTGGCCGCCGTCGACAAGGCGGCCGCCCTGGGCTTCACCTGGGTCGAGAACGACGTCCAGCGCACCAGGGACGGCCGGCTCGTCGTCATCCACGACGACAGTCTCCGGCGCACCACGAACGTCACACAGGTCTTCCCCGGCCGGGCCCCCTGGAAGGTGAAGGACTTCACCGCCGCCGAGATCGCCCGGCTGGACGCGGGCAGCTGGTTCTCCCGTGCTTACAGGGGCACGCGCGTGCCCACGCTGGCGCAGTACGTGCGCGAGGTCGAGCACAACCACGAGAAGCTGCTCCTGGAGATCAAGAACCCCGAGCTGTACCCGGGCGTCGAGCGGCAGATCCTCCGGCAGCTGGGCGACGAGGGGTGGCTGGACCGCCGCCATCTCGGCCGACTGGTGGTGCAGAGCTTCAGCGCGGACAGCCTGCGGACCGTGCACCGGCTGCGGCCCTCCGTGACCACCGGTTATCTCGGCACGCCGGCCACGGCGACGCTGCCGCGGTACGCGGGCTTCGCCGATCTGATCAACCCGTCGGTGGGGTCGATCTCCGCCGGTTACGTGCGCGCCGTGCACTCCGTCGACGGGCCGCACGGCCGGCCGCTGCGCGTCTACACCTGGACCGTGGACGACGCCGTCACGGCGTGGAAGGCCGTCGGGTACGGCGTCGACGGGGTCATCAGCAACAAGCCCGACGTGGTGCGGGCCGCGCTGCGGGCGGGCTGACCCGGGCCGGACGAGCGGGCGTTGTCAGTGGCGGGCCGTACGGTGGGGCGCATGGACAGCGAAGGGCAGTGCGAGCAGCGGGTGGTGTGGGCCCTCGTCGACACCGGCATCGGTCCGCTGCTGCTGGCGGCGACCCGCGAGGGCCTGGTCAACGTGGTGTTCCATGCCACGGACGCGGTGCGCGAGCGGACTCTCGAGCGGCTGACGGCCCGGCTGGGCACCGAACCGGTCGAGGAGCCCGGGGCGCCGGTGCTGGCCGAGGCGATACGCCAGCTGCGGGCGTACTTCGCGGGCGACCGGCGGGACTTCGACCTGCCGCTGGACTGGTCGCTGATCTCCGGCTTCAACCGCCAGGTGCTGCGCGAGCTGGCCTCGGGTGTCCCGTACGGCACGGTGGTCGGATACGGCGATCTGGCCGGCCGGGTCGGGCAGCCCGGCGGGGCGCAGGCGGTGGGTGCGGCGATGGGGGCCAACCCGCTGCCGGTGGTGGTGCCGTGCCATCGGGTGGTGGAGAGCGACGGCGGCATCGGCGGGTTCGGCGGTGGTCTGGAGACCAAGCGGAAGCTGCTCGCCCTGGAGGGCGTGCTGCCGGAACCGTTGTTCTGAGGCGCTGCGGCGGGGCCGTCAGGCGTAGTGCCGTGCCTCGACGACGTTGCCGTCCGGGTCGCGGAAGTAGAAGTTCCGCGGGGCCTTCCCGCGGGCGCCGTAGGAGTCGTGTCCGATGCCGGTCATGGGGACGGCGTGCTGGGCCAGGCGGGTGCGCAGGGCGTCGAAGGCGTCGGACGGCAGGGCCAGACAGATGTGGTGCACGGGGTGGCCCGCGCTGTCGGCGGAGCCGGGGAGTGCGGGCATGCGGTCGGCGAGGGAGAGCGGTGCGAGGTCGATGATGCTCCCCTCGTCGACCCGCAGGGAGGGGAAGGGCACCTCGCCCGCGGCGAACTCGGCGACCCTCAGCGGCCGCAGGCCCACCGTCCGCTCGTAGAAGGCGGCCGCGGCGACCGGGTCGGCGACCCACAGGACGACATGGTCCAGACGTACCGGGTGATTCGTCATGCGCTCCAGGCTGGTGGCGTCCCGCACGCGTCGCAAGCGTTTAGCGGGGTGCGCCGCCCGCCAGGGATGAGGGAAGACCGAGGGACAGGAGGCGGGCGCGTGGTGCTGGTGGTGTCGGAAGAGGTCCGGGAGGCGCTCGACGCGGGCCGGGCGGTGGTGGCTCTGGAGTCGACGATCATCGCGCACGGGTTGCCGCGCCCGCGCAACCTCCAGGTGGCGCTGGAGCTGGAGGACGAGGTACGGCGGGCGGGTGCGGTGCCCGCGACCATCGCGGTGCTCGACGGGCGGCCCCGTGTCGGCCTGGCCAAGGACCAGCTGGAACGCGTGGCGAGCGGGGACGGGATCCGCAAGCTGGGCCACCGTGATCTGCCGTTCGCCCTGGCGGCGGAGGCCAGCGGGGCGACCACCGTGTCGGCGACGGCGCAGCTGGCTGCGCTGGCCGGCATCCGGGTGTTCGCCACGGGAGGGCTCGGCGGGGTGCACCGGGCGTGGACGGTGACCCAGGACGAGTCGGCCGACCTGGGGCTGCTGGCCCGCACCCGGATCACGGTGGTGTGCGCCGGTGTGAAGTCGATCCTGGACGTGCCGGCGACCCTCCAGCGACTGGAGACCCTGGGGGTGGCGGTGGCCGGCTACGGCACCGACCGCTTCCCCGGCTTCTACCTGTCCGACTCCGGGCACCCGGTCGACTGGACCCTCCGGACCCCGGAGCAGGTGGCGGACGTCATGCGGGCCCAGGACACGCTCGCCGCGGCGGACACGGCCCTGATCGTCGCCAATCCCGTGGCGGAGGCGGAACAGCTCGATCCGGCCCTGCACGCGCGCGTGCTCGCCGACGCACTGCACGCGTGCGACGCGGAGGGGATCACCGGGCAGGCGGTCACCCCGTTCCTGCTCGGCTACCTGGTCCGGCACACCGACGGGGCCTCCCTGGAGGCCAACCTGGCGGCCGTGCGCGGCAACGTCAGACTGGCGGCCCGGATCGCCTCGGCATGGGCCAGGGGGTGACGACACGGCGGGAGACGCCGCCGGGCGCGGGTGCGGAAGCGAACCTGCGGCTCGCCCGGGGCGTCGCCGAGACGGCGGGCCGGGCAGCGGGCGGGGGCGCGGCACCGTGCGCGGTAGGGGCGCCGGGCGGGGGCGGGAGCGGCGCGCTGCTCGTCGTCGGGGACGTGGTCACCGATGTCGTCGCGCGGCACCGGGGGCCGCTGGCGGCGGGCACCGACACGGCCGCCGTGATCCGGACGCTCCCCGGCGGCGCGGGCGCCAACGTCGCCTGCTGGGCCGCTCACGCCGGCTGTGCGGACGTACGGCTGCTCGGGCGGGTCGGCGCGGACGCGGCCGGGTGGCACGAGCGGGAACTGGTCGCCTCGGGGGTGCGGCCACGGCTGGTGGTGGATCCCGACGCCCCGACGGGGACGGTGGTCTGCCTGGTGGACGGCGGTGCCTCGGCGGAGCGCACCTTCCTCACGGACAGCGGGGCGTCCCTGCGGCTGGAACCGGCCGACTGGTCGGACGCGCTGCTCGACGGGGTGGTCCGGCTGCATCTCTCCGGCTACCTGCTGTTCTCGGCGCCGAGCCGGGCCCTGGTGGCGGTGGCCGTGGCGGCGGCACGCGCGCGTGGCGTGCTGGTGAGCCTGGATCCGGCGTCGGCCGGGTTCCTCGTGGCGCTGGGCGTGGACCGCTTCCCTGCGCTCGTCGAAGGCGTGGACGTGCTGTTGCCGAGCCGGGACGAGGCCTGTCTCCTGACGGGGCTGCCGGATCCGGCGGACGCGGCGGCCGAGTTGAGCCGCCGGGTGCCGCTGGTGGTGGCCAAGGCGGGGGCTCAGGGCGCGCTGGTGGCCCGGGCCGGCCGGGTGGTCGCGCGGGTCCCGGCCGCACCGGCGACGCCCCGGGACACCACGGGAGCCGGGGACGCCTTCACCGGGGCGTTCCTCGCCGCACTGGTCGCCGGCACCGATGCCGAGGAGGCCGCGGCGCGGGGCTGCCGGGCGGGCGCGCGGGCGGTGGGACGCGTCGGGGCAAGACCGCCGGCCCCCGGCTGACACGGCGGGGCCGCCGGGGCTACTCCTTGCGGCCCCAGGCCGAGATCATCGGGGCGGTGGCCAGATCCATGGCGCCCGCCTCCACGTTGGCCAGGTGCTGGTCGATGTCCGCGTCCGTGGCGAGACCGGCCGTGACGAGCCGGTCGCGGATCTGCCGGACCGTGGCCGCCTCCAACGCGGTGCAGGCGGGTGAGGCGACCGGGAAGTAGGCGTCGGCCTCCACCTCGCGCAGCCCGGCCTCGCGGAGCAGCCGCGGAAGCTTGCGGCCGTACGACAGGTCGGCGCCCCGTTCGGCGAGGAGCTTGCGGAAGCCCTGGCGCAGGCGGTTGGCGAGCCGCTGCTCGGGGCCGTACTCGTAGGGGGAGGTGAGGGGCTGGAGGGCGGGGTCGGCGTCCTCGATCAGCAGCCGCCCGCCGGGGCGCAGGGCCTTGATCATGGAACGCAAGGCCCGTTCGCGGTCCGGCACATGGACCAGGACCAGCCGGGCGTGCACCAGGTCGAACCCCTCCCCCGGGGGTTCGTCGGCGCCGACGTCGTGGGTGCGGACCTCGACCGGCGGGTGGGCGGCCGCGGCGAGCAGCGAGGTGTCGATGTCGGTGGCGACGACCTGGCCGGCCGGTCCCACCTTCGCGGCCAGCCAGGACACCACGGAGGTGCCGCCCGCCCCTACTTCCCAGCAGCGCCAGCCCGTCGTGAGACCGGATGCCTCGAGGTGCCGGAAGGTGGTGGGGTCGAAGAGCCGGGCGAAGGCGTCGAAGCGCTGTCCGGCCTCGCTCTGGCGGTTGTCGAGCAGGTATCCGTCGGCTTGTGTCATGAAGCGATGATCCCAGTTGCCCGGCTTGTCCTGGAGGGTCGGCGCCGGGCAGCTGGTCGTCCACAGCCGGGAACCAACCGGAACGCGCTGTTCCCACAGGCTTACCCGCGTCTCACACCGGGCTGGCAGACTTGCCCGGCAAGGCGCGGAAGGGTTGTGCGAGGGGATCCACGCAAGGAGTTCCGGATGACGATGGCAGGGAATCTGCGGAAGGTCACAGGGCTGGGCAGGGCCGGCGGCCTGCGTAAGGTGGCGCGGCTGGCCCGGCGGCGGCCCCGCGTCGACCTGAATCATCACGCGCGGTCCCCGCTGGGCTCCTCGGTGGTCAACTGCGTGACGTACGAGGACGGCGTGCGTGTCCCGGAGTGCAGCGATCTGTACTCGGCCGTGGAGCGGGTGCGCAAGAAGGGTGAGGGGTTCGTCTGGCTGGGGCTGCACGAGCCCACGGACAGCGAGTTCGCGGGCATAGCGGAACTCTTCGACCTGCATCCGCTGGCCGTCGAGGACGCGGTCGAGGCCCATCAGCGCCCCAAGGTGGAGCGGTACGGCGAGACGCTGTTCGCGGTGTTCAAGACGGTCTGCTACGTCGAGCACGAGAAGCTGACCGCGACCAGCGAAGTGGTGAACACCGGCGAGATCATGGTGTTCGTCGGTGCGGACTTCGTGATCACGGTCAGGCACGGCAGGCACGGCTCCCTGGGGCCGCTGCGGGAGGAGTTGGAGGCCACACCGGGGCAGTTGGCCAAGGGGCCGGCCGCGGTGCTGCACGCGATCGCGGACCATGTGGTGGACGACTACCTGAACGTCACGGACTCGGTGCAGGCCGACATCGACCAGGTCGAGGCGGACGTGTTCGCGCCGGACGGCGCCCGGGCCGACCCGGGGCGGATCTACCAGATGAAGCGTGAACTCCTGGAGCTGAAGCGGGCGGTGGTGCCGCTCGGCCGGCCGATGGAGGAGCTGACCACCCGGCCGGCCCGGGTGATCCCGCCGGAGATACAGACCTACTTCCGGGACGTGCTGGACCACTTGATGCGGGCGAAGGAGCAGATCGCGTCCTTCGACGAGTTGCTCAACTCCATCCTCCAGGCGCATCTGGCGCAGGTGACGGTCGCGCAGAACGAGGACATGCGGAAGATCACGGCGTGGGCCGCGGTGATCGCTGTGCCGACGATGGTCTGCGGCGTGTACGGGATGAACTTCGATCACATGCCGGAGCTGCACTGGCGGTTCGGCTATCCGCTGGTCCTCGGCGTCATATCCGCGGCGTGTCTGGCCCTGTACCGGGGATTCAGGCGCAACGGCTGGCTCTGACGCCCGAGGCCGCCGCACCCGTGCGGGGGCGGGCTCGCCGGGACGCTCAGCCGCTCCACGCCGGATGGCGGGGGTCGTCGGCGCGGACCAGGACGTCGGCCGCGCCGGCGGGGTCGGTCTCGGCCGTGTAGCGCTCGAAGGCGGGCAGGGTCCAGTGATCGCTCTCGGGGGTACGGCGGCGCAGGGCGCCGGGAGTCAGCAGGAGGTGGACGGTCAGGTCGAACGGGAACCAGTGCCGCAGCAGGAGCGGTCCGTGCAGCAGCAGGAGGCCGCCGGGCGGGAGGGAGACGTAGGGGCTGCGGGTGGCCCGGTCGGTGGCGGGGTCCCAGAGGTCGGGCAGGACGCGGCCGGTGCCGCCGGGGTCGAGGGGGCCGAAGACCTCGCGCCACAGGGCGTTGGTGTCGAACCAGCCGCCGTAGTACGACTCCGCGTCCCGGCGGCCGTGTTCCAGGCGCAGTGAGGCGGGGCGCAGGAAGCCCTCGGTGTCCACGACGAGCGACGGCCGGCCCCGGACCCGCAGCGCCTCGCCGACGCGTTGCGCGAGGTCGCCGGGCCGGGCCGCCGGGGCGCCGTCGAAGGCGACGCGCGGCCAGGCACCCCCGTCGGCGGGCGTCAGGTCGGCCAGCCGCTCGGCGAGGCGCTCGGCGAGCCGGTCCCAGGTGATCGCTTCCAGTCGCACGGGGCCATGATGCCTCGCCGGGCGGGACCACCGGGCATGCCGGGGCCCTCTCCCGGGAGGCCCCTTCGGCCACCGGCCACCGGCCACCGGCCTCCGACTGCCGAGGCGACGGCACGGTGCGCCGCCTGGGCGGTGCCCGGCCCGCGGGAGGAGGCGAAGGACGTGGGGTCAGGCCCCGGAGCGAGGGAAAGAACCGCGTATGACGCGTCTCGCAACTCCCCCTCATCACGGCGGGCTTGTGGTCGTGCAGCCGCTTCGGCACCGGCGGTGTGCGGCGTGCCGGCGGGGACCGTTGTCGTTGCTGGTGCTGGAGGACGGGGCGCCGCGGTGTCTGGAGTGCGCCGATCTCGGGCACCTGGTGTTCCTGCCGCGCGGGGACACCGCGCTGACCCGGCGGTCGCGGGAGGAGAGCACGCTGTCGGCCGTGGTGGTGCGGTTCAACCGGCGCAGGGCCAGGTACGAGCGGCAGGGTGTCCTGGTGGAGGAGGCCGCGCTGGTCCGGGCCGAGGCGCGGTGTCTGGCGGACGCCGAGGCGCGGCGGCGCCGGCGGGCACGGGGCGCGAAGCTCCGGGCGGCGCAGGACGTGCGGTTCACGCGCGCCTTCGCGGCGGAGATCCTGCGGCTGTTCCCGGGTTGTCCGGCGGAGCGGGCCCTGGCGATCGCGACCCACGCCTCGGTGCGGGGCAGCGGGCGGGTGGGGCGTACCGCGGCCGGACGGTCGCTGACGGAGGGGGCGGTGATCTCGGCGGTGGTGGCGGGGGTGCGGCACGTGGACACGCCGTACGACCAGCTGCTGATGAACGGGGTCCCGCGGTACGAGGCGCGACGGCGGATCGCGGGGACGGTGGAAGCGGTGTTGCGGACGTGGGAGGCAGGGGTGGAGGTGCGTTCGACCGGATGATTTCGTACGTGTGCGGCCGTGGACGCCCGTGCCGGTCACGGGCGGGGGCGGACGGTTGGGCATGGACCCGAGGGGCGGAGGTTTCCGGGCGTGAGTGGGGTGTGGTGGTCGTGATCGACGGACCGTATTACGTACTGGTGCTGCTGGGGGTGCTGGGGACCGGCCTGGTGGCGGGGGTGTTCTGCGGGTTCTCGACGTTCGTGATGCGCGGGCTGGCCTCGCTGCCGCCGGCCCAGGGGATCGCCGCCATGAACGCGATCAACCGGTCCGCGCTGACACCGGCGTTCATGCTGGTGTTCGGGGGGTCGGCGGTGGTGAGCGCGATGATCGCGGTGGTGACCTTCGTGGTGTGGTCGGACGAGGGGAAGGTGGTGCTCCTGCTCGGCAGCGCGCTCCACCTGTGCGGCTCGTTCGGGCTGACGGTGGTGGCGAACGTGCCCCGGAACGAGGCACTGGCCGAGCTGGAGCCGGGTGCTCCGGAGGCCGCGGCCTACTGGCCGGTGTACGTGCGTGAGTGGACGTTCTGGAACCACCTGCGCACCCTCGCGTCGGCCGCGGCGGCCCTCGTGTACGCACTGGCCCTGTCCTGAGGGTGAAGGGAGGAGGAGACCGGCCGCCGGCCACTCTGCGGGCGGCTCCGGGCGGACGTATCGTGGCCGCAGGAGTGCCGCCCGATCGAGGCACGGCCTGGGGTGGACGTACGCGAGGAAGACGACCATGGCCGATCCCAAGGGGTTCATGACCACGCAGCGCGAGGAGTGGCGGCGGCGACCGGTCGAGGAGCGGGTACGCGACTGGGACGAGGTCTACGTCCCCGGGGCGCTGCTGCCGATCATCAGCAGGCAGGCGGACCGCTGCATGGACTGCGGGGTGCCGTTCTGCCACGACGCGTGTCCGCTCGGCAATCTGATCCCGGAGTGGAACGACCTGGTGTCGCGGGAGGACTGGCGGGCGGCGAGTGACCGGCTGCACGCGACGAACAACTTCCCCGAATTCACCGGACGGTTGTGCCCGGCGCCGTGCGAGGCGGGTTGTGTGCTCGCCATCAACCAGCCGGCCGTCACGATCAAGAACGTCGAGTGCGCGATCGCCGACCGGGCCTGGGCGGAGGGGTTCACCGCGCCGATGCCGCCGGAGCGGCTGTCCGGGCGGACGGTCGCGGTGATCGGGTCGGGGCCGACCGGGCTCGCGGCGGCGCAGCAGCTGACCCGGGCCGGGCACACGGTCGCCGTGTACGAGAAGGACGACCGGCTCGGTGGGCTGATGCGGTACGGCATCCCCGCGTTCAAGATGGAGAAGCATCACCTGGAGCGGCGGCTGGACCAGATGCGGGCGGAGGGGACGAAGTTCCGTACGTCGGTGACGGTCGGACGGGACGTGGGGGCGGCGGAGCTGCGGGCCCGGTACGACGCGGTGGTGATCGCGACCGGTGCGACGGCGTGGCGGGAACTCGAGGTGCCGGGCCGGGAGTTGGAAGGGATACACCAGGCGATGGAGTATCTGCCGCTGGCCAACCGCGTGTGCGAGGGGGATCTGGCCGAGTCGCCGATGTCGGCGGCCGGGAAGCACGTGGTGATCGTGGGCGGGGGTGACACGGGGGCGGACTGTCTGGGGACGGCGGTGCGGGAGCGGGCCGCTTCGGTGACCCAGCTGGACATCTACGCGCAGCCGGGTGCGGAGCGGGACGAGGACGTCGAGCCGTGGCCGACGTATCCGAAGGTCTACCGGCTGTCCGCGGCGCACGAGGAGGCGCGGGACCTGGAGACGGCGCCCGCGGCTGACGCGGACGCGCGGTTGTTCGCGGCGTCGACGCTGCACTTCGCGGGCGACGGGAGCGGGCATGTGCGAACGTTGCACCTGGTGGAGGTGGACGCGGCCCGTCGGCCGGTGCCGGAGAGCGGGCGGACGCTGCCCGTGGACATGGTGCTGCTGGCGCTCGGTTTCTCCGGACCGGACCGCTCGGACGGCCTCCTCGACCAGCTGGCGGTGGCGACGGAGCCGCGCGGGACGATCAGCAGGGACGCCGGGTTCGCGACGAACGTGCCCGGGGTGTTCGCCGCGGGGGACGCGGCGCGCGGGCAGTCGCTGATCGTGTGGGCGATCGC
This sequence comes from Streptomyces sp. NPDC006655, assembly GCF_040703965.1. NCBI lineage: Bacteria > Bacillati > Actinomycetota > Actinomycetes > Kitasatosporales > Streptomycetaceae > Streptomyces > Streptomyces sp. NPDC006655. The sequence continues at coordinate 46,801 of NZ_JBEYJU010000062.1, forward strand.
GGAGGGGCGGGCGGTGGCGGCAGCTGTCGACCGGTATCTCACGGGCAGTTCACAGCTGCCGGCACCGATATCACCGTACGACCGGCCGATGGTCGTATAGCCGATGGTCGTTTCCCGCTCGCGGCTTACGGCTTACGGCCCAGTGCCCCGTACCCCGGGATCACCCCGTCGTCCTGTCCCGGCACCGGCTCGCCGAGTTCGGGGTGCCAGTGGTGGACCACCGACACCCCGGGCTCGACGAGTTCCAGCCCGTCGAAGAAGCTGCCGAACTCCTTCCGGGAGCGCAGCGCCAGCGTGACCCCGGCCGCCCTGAGCTTCGCGGTGGCCGCCGCCGACTCCTCCGGGGTGAAGTCGGCGGTGGCGTGGGTCATCATCAGGTAGCTGCCGGACGGCAGTTCGGACAGCAGTCTGCCGACCAGCTCGTGCGCCCCGTCCTCGTCCGAGACGAAGTGGAGCAGGGCGACCAGCGACAGCGCGACGGGGCGGTCGAGATCCAGAACCTCGCGCGCGCCGGCGATGATCGCCGCCGGGTCGCGCACATCGGCCTGGAGGTACTCGGTCGCGCCCTCGGGCGTGCTGCGCAGCAGGGCCGCCGCGTGGGCCAGCACGATCGGGTCGTTGTCGCAGTACACGATCCGGGCCTCGGGTGCGATGCCCTGGGCGATCTGGTGCAGGTTCGGCTCGGTCGGGATGCCCGTGCCGATGTCCAGGAACTGCCGGACGCCGTGCTGGGCCAGCCAGCGCGTGGCCCGGTGCATGAAGGCCCGGTTCACCCGGGCCATCACCGGCACCCGGGGGTCGAGGGCCAGCATCTGCCGGCCCATCTCCTCGTCGACGGGGTAGTTGTCCTTGCCGCCGAGATACCAGTCGTACATGCGGGCCGGATGCGGCTTGCCGGTGTCGATCACGGTGCGGTCCTGCCCAGTCATGAGGCACTCCATAAGCGTCGAACGCGGTCGCAGATCAAGTGATTACCAAGGGAAAGAAGGCGAACAAAGCGAACAGCAAAGGGCTTGAACGAGATGCGGAGCAGCTTCAGCAGTAACAGGTTCAGGAGAGCAGGAAGTCGGCCTCCCCCGCCTTGGCGCCCTCGATGAAGGCCGTCATCTCGTCGGTGGTGTAGATCAGCGCCGGTCCGTCCGGGTCGGTGGACTGGCGGACGGCGATCCGGCCGTCGGCCAGCTTCATCGCCTCCAGGCAGTTGCCTCCGTTGCCGCCGCTCCACGGCTTGTGCCAGCCCTCGCTGCCCAGCTCCCTCGCGGGCATGCCGTTGTAGATCCGCCCCGTGCGGTTGCGCGGTCCGGACTGGTGTTTGATGCGATCCATTCACAGCTCCTTGCGGAGATCCCGGAGGATCTCCTTCGTGCGTTGTGCCGTAGCGGCCTGCGCCGCCATGCGGTCCATGACCTCCAGGTGGGTGGCCACCTCGGTGCGCGCGTCCAGGTAGACGGCGCCGGTCAGGTACTCGCTGTAGACCATGTCCGGCAGTTCGGGCATGGCGAACCGGAAGAGTACGAAGGGCCCGTACGTCCCCGGGTGCGGCCCGCTCGCGAACGGGACGACCTGGAGCGTCACATTGGGCAGGTCCGTGACCTCGAGCAGTCGGTCGAGCTGCGCGCGCATCACCTCCGGGCCGCCGACGGGGCGGCGCAGCACGGTCTCGTCCAGCACCGCCCAGAAACGGGGCGCGTCGGGGCGGGTGAGCAGGTCCTGGCGTTGCATGCGCAGGGCGACATGTCCCTCGATGTCCTCGGGCCGGGTCTGCCCGATGGCACCCGACCGCAGTACCCCACGCGCGTAGTCCTCGGTCTGCATCAGGCCGGGGACGAAGTGCGGTTCGTAGGAACGGATCAGGCTCGCCGCGCCCTCCAGGCTGACGTACATGGAGAACCAGCCGGGGAGGATGTCGTGGAACCGCTGCCACCAGCCCGGTTTGTTGGCGTCCTCGGCGAGCCGGACGAAGAGGTCGGCCTCGTCGTCGGCCACTCCGTAGGCCTTCAGGAGGAGTTGGAGGTAGGGAATCTTGAGGGCGACCTCGGCCGTCTCCATGCGGCGGACGGTGGCGGGCGCCACGCGGAGCACCCGGGCGGCCTCCTCGCGCTTGAGTCCCGCGCGTTCCCGCAGGTCGAGGAGGCGCCGACCGAGGACCACCTGACCCACCGTCGGCGCGGACCGCGGCTCGCTCACGCTCCACCCACCTCCAAGAAGTTCCCTGACCGGGCCACCCCGGGCGCGCCGGTCCGCCGCCTACAGGTGTCACCCGGCATGCGGACAGGCCGGCGGAGCCGTTGCGGGACCCCTCGGACATCTGACGGACCGACCAGGCCGGCCGCCGCGCCTGGGCGCCCGAAACAGCCGGAGTTCACCTGTTCGGCACCTTCGGTCGCATGGGCCGGATCGGTCCGCAGGATCCGCACTGATCCCAACTGGCGCCGCTCGACATGCTGTTGCGAGCAGTGTGCCACGGCCCTTCACCCCGTCACACAGCACTCTGCATTTTTCAGAGTGACACTTGCCAAGTGTTCGCGGCGGGGCGATAGTGGCAAGCGTGATTCCGTCCGCGCCCTTAGGAACAGACGCCGTCGGGGACCGTCCTGGTCTCGGCGCCGCCGCGGCAGTCGCCCCTGTCGGGGGCGGTGCCGAGCGCCGGTTCCGGTTCGAGCTGGCCGCTCACCCGGGCTCTCCGGCGCAGGCCAGACGCCTGGCGCGGGCCCGGCTGACCGGTTGGTCGGTCTGCGCGGACACCTGTGACACCGCGCTGCTCGTCCTGTCCGAGCTGGTGACCAACGCGATCGTGCACACCGCGAGCACTCGTGTGGTGTGCGAGTTGCACGACGGCGACGACACCGTGCGCATAGCCGTGCACGACGAGGGCTGCGCGCCCGACGAGCCGCATCCGTCCCCGCAGCGACCCGAGGAGGAGCACGGAAGGGGGCTGCTCCTCGTCGAAGCGCTGTGCCAGGCATGGGGAGCCCAGGAGCACGGGTCCGGGCTGCTGGTCTGGGCGGAGCTGCCGCGCGGGACCGACGCCGCAGGGGACATCGTCAATCCCAGCGACGACCTCGGCTGGGGCGCCCGTCCCGACCCGGCTCCGACGCGCGGCTCGTCCCGCGGGACCCCGCGGGATCCGGTGCACCGCCCTTCGCCGGGTACCGACGAGGAGGCACGACGGGAGGCGCGGTACTCGATGCCGCAGCCCCGGTACACGGTGCCGCAGGCCCGGAGCCCGTTCCCGAGGCGGGGGCAGGCGTGACCGCCGTTCCCGGCCCCGGGCAGCCGCTCGGCCTCGACACCCTGGTCCGCCTGCAGCGGACCCGACGGCCGGGATCCGGGACCGGCCTCAGAAGACTGCCGGTGCCCGAGGGCATGACGGCACCGCTGGGCCGCGACGCGGTGGCCGTACCGGCGGCGCTCGGGCCGCTGGTCGCGCCCCGGCTGCCGCGGGTGGGGTGCGTGTACGCCAACGGCACGCACTGGTGGTGGATCGTTCCGTCGGACTCCGACGACGCCCTCAGCTGGCCCGCCCCCGCTCTCTACAGCCCCGGAGCCACGCTCCCCGACACCGCCCGGCTGATCCACCGCCCTCAGGGGACGCTGCCGTACACCCCGCCCATCCCCCTGTACCTCGCCCTGTGCCGGGTGACGGGGACGACCCCGGAATGGTCCCGCCCGCTGAGCGCGTGACCGCTGCGCGAGCCGGCCACCACGCGAACCCGGCCCCTCCCCTCGCCGCACCGCACCCCCAGCACACTCCCCCATGCCTCCCGAGCCCCGTCGCGCGCCCTGCCCGGCAGGTGTCGGGGCCCGCGATAGTGGCCGTTCGTCGGCGACTCCGGGGAGGATCGTGGTGAGGAAGCGGCGGGATGCGGCGGCGCCAGAGGTGTCCGAGTCGGAGCGGCTGCTGTTCGGGGGGCCGCTCCGCTACGACATGGGCTGGAACCAGCACGGGGACGCCTTCCTGGAGCTGGACTTCCGCGCCATGATGACCCGGCTGCCCGGCATGCTCGCGTCCAGTCTGCGGCTGGCCCGGCAGGCGGACGCCCGGGACGCGCGGACCGTGCTGCTGGCCCAGCTGGGCGTCGGCGTGACCCAGGCCGTGAGCCTGCTGGCCGTGAACAGCGCGCTGGGCCGGCTGATCGGCACCGGCGCCATCGAGGAGCGGCTGCGCGACGCCGCCCCCGTCCTGGTCGCCATGGCCGCCGTCATGTTCGTGGGCGCCCTGCTGCGCGCCGCGTCGACCTACGCCACGGGCCGCCTGGAACCGAAGGTGGAGCGGGTGGCGACCGAGCTGTACCTGGAGCGGGCGGCGGCCGTCGAGCTCGCCGCGATCGAGGACCACGCCTTCCACAAGCTGCTGGACACCGCGCAGTACGGCGCCTCCTCGGCCCGCCGTATGATCAGTTACGGCACCCGCGTGGTGAACGCGATGATCTCGCTGATCGCGGCGGCCGGTGTGCTGACCGTGCTGCACCCGGCCCTGCTCCCGCTGCTGATCACGATGACGATCCCGAGCGCCTGGGGCGCCCTGACCAACGCCCGGCGCCGCTACGAGTCGTTCCACACCTGGGTGCAGCACGCCCGCGCCGGCCACCTGATCAGCAGCCTGCTCACCGAGCCGGAGGCGGCGCCGGAGATCCGGGTGCACGGGGTCGGCCCGTTCCTGCTGCGGCACTTCCGGTCGATGTCGGAGACGGCGGAGGCGGAGCAGGCCCGGCTGGCGCGGCTGGCGGCCTGTACCGGTCTGATCGCGGCGGCCTGGACCGGCCTCGCGACCGTCGCGACCTACGCCACGCTGGGCGTACTGCTGCTGAGCGGTGCGATGGCCCTGTCGGTGGCCGGTACGGCGGTGATCGCGATCCGCACCGGCTCGTCGAGCCTCGACACACTCGTGCTGGAGATCAACACCCTGCACGAGGAGGCGCTGTTCGTCGGCGATCTGGAACGGCTGTACGTGGAGGCCGCCGAGCGGGCGATCCCGGTCGGCGGGGACCTCCTGCCGGAGGATCCGCGGGAGATCCGCTTCGAGAACGTCACCTTCACCTATCCGAGTGACGACCCGGGTGACGGTCCGGGTGCCGCCTCCCGCCCCGCCCTGGACGACGTGACGCTCTCCCTCCCCCTCGGCCGGATCATCGCCCTGGTCGGCGAGAACGGTTCCGGCAAGACCACCCTGGTCAAGCTGCTGGCCGGGCTGTACCAGCCGGACCGGGGCCGCATCCTGTGGGACGGCGTCGACGCGGCGCGGGCCGACCGGCACCGGCTCGCCGAACGCATCGCGATGGTGGCCCAGGACTTCAAGCGCTGGCCGTTCACCGCCAAGGTCAATGTGGCCGTCGGCCGCTCGTCGGCACCGCTCACCGAGGAGCGGCTGGCCGCGTCGGTCGCGGAGGCGGGCGCTCAGGAGGTGGTCGAGGACCTGCCGCGCGGCCTGGAGACGCTGCTGGCGCGCAGCTTCAGCGGTGGGCACGAGCTGTCCGGCGGTCAGTGGCAGCGCCTCGGCATCGCGCGGGCCGCCTACCGGCGCGGGCACATCCTGATCGTGGACGAGCCGACGGCCGCCCTGGACGCCCGGGCCGAACTGGAGGTCTTCGAGAAGATCCGGGCACTGGCCGGCAGCGGGCAGACGGTCGTCCTGATCACCCACCGGCTGGCGTCGGTCCGGCACGCGGATCTGGTGCACGTCCTCGACCAGGGCCGGGTGGTGGAGTCCGGGACCCCCGACGAACTCCTGGCGAGCGGCGGTGTCTACGCGGAGCTGTACGGGCTCCAGGCCAACCAGTTCACGGCCACGGTGCCCGCCCGGAAGGCGGGCTAGAGCCCTTCTGATGGATCTCCGTGGGAGAAGGAGCGGCGTTCGGTGCGTGCGATCCTCAAGGACCTTGGACAGAGTCCCCGAAGTCCACCGGAACCGCTCGAATTCCCGTCCGTGTCGATGCCCG